>JAEOTG010000113.1 GCA_016839985.1 Candidatus Heimdallarchaeota archaeon
AAAGCCAGTAGATGTTTTAACAAAATGAGCTCCTGAACTTTTTACTATTTCACATGCTTTAACTATTTGATCATCAGTTAAAAATCCGGTTTCCAATATGATCTTAACAACATTTCCTTCTGCTGAATTTACAACCGCTTGTATATCTTTACTAACTTCGTGATAGTCTTTATCTCTAAAACTGCCTATATTCATGACCATGTCAATTTCTTGAGCACCAAGGTTAATAGCTTTTTCTGTTTCCAGAGCTTTGGATTCCGTTATATTAGCACCAAGTGGAAATCCTACAACTGTAGCAACTTTGACTTCTGTTCCTCTTAAAATCTCGTGACAGAAGGAAACATTTGTTGTGTTTACACACACAGCTGCAAAATTGTACTTAATTGCTTCCTCACATAATCTGTTCATCTCTTTTTTAGTGGTAAATGGCTTAAGATTAGTATGGTCTATCATACTAGATAATTCTTCAATTGAAACCTTTTTTGAATACACAACATGTTTAGAGAGTAAAAATACAAAAACATTCCGACTCTTATGGGAAAAGGTAAAAAAAGAAAAAATTAAACTTGAAAAAATCTTCTATGCCAAAATATTTAAAATTGTTCCTCCTCTTTCTGGACAAGACTACAAAAAATGAGGTTTTACTAATGCAAAAAACCAAAAATATACTACTACCTATGATTATACTTATTGTTATTGGTATGTCGTTTCTACCTATGTTTGGTGTAATCAATGCAAATCCGAATTCCGATCAATATCCAGATCCTCCAAGCATAATGAATAATGCTCCCATATCCCCGATTGGCAATGTTAAACTTACTAGCAGTGCAAACTACACTTATGGGTTTAATGCGACAGCAAATTATAATAGATCAATTAATTTTGAACAATTTGGCGTAGTCACATTAATTGATTCAATTGAATTGAATGTTCTGGGTAATGAATCTCTTGTTTACTTCAATTATACACTTCCAAATATCAATGTAGAGAATATTACCTTTATTGGATTTCATGTGGTAAATGAAACTTTTAAAGATATTAGCCTCAAAAATGCCACACGTACTTATAATTACTATAAGTTAGATGATTATACAACGTATGTGGTTCCATTTAATGTTGATAAAACAAGCATTGGAAAAGATGCACACTATTATTTTGTTGCTTATATAGAATTTGCAACACCTTATTATTATAGTATTCTAACGGGAGAGCAACTTCTACATTATAGAGAATTACTTTATCCTCTAATTAATAATTTTCCAATAGTTAAAGGAGAAACGCAAGTAAATAAACAAGGAAATGACAATTTCGTTGACAATGTAGATTATAAAGTAACTCCAAATAATTCCACAGCAGATGTAGTTTATGTATCTCAAGCAGCAACAGGAATATTAAAATGGACAAATATAACCAGAGGACCGTTTAATTACTCTCAATCTTATGAAGACGATTTGTTGATGAATGTTTATACTCAATCAGTTAGTACTGGTGAAGCAGTAGAAGAAGCGACTAATACAAAATTATTCAAAGCAACAGAAGTTCGTAGAAAAGTCGAAATTGAACCGCTTGGTTTAATAAAAGTTACTGAAACACAAAAACTTCTTTTCTTGGGTCCTGAAAGACCAAGTGAATCTCCTTTGACAACGATTAAACTATTTGGTCTGAATGCTTTTATAATAATTCTTCCGCAAAATTCAACAGTCTTATCACTTGAAGACGGACTTGGACAATTGGGTTTTTATACACAGCTTGATGAACAAGGATTCTTTAAAAGAGGATCGTATAATCTTAGAGACACAATTTTCCCAAACCATCCAGGTTTAATAATATTTCCACGTTCCACATTATTCCATGGAGATGAAATGACTTTTACTATAGTTTACAAAGTTCCAATGGAAACATTTCTTTCAAAAGAACAAACATCAATTAATTATAAACTGACACTCTCACCTTGTTCAATCATAAACTGGACCGTGGATAATCTATACATAGATATAGTATTACCAAAAGGTGCAGTCTATAAATCATACATCTACGAAGGTGCTGATTCCTATCAAGAAATTACACTAACTGGTTATGAAGTAAAATTCGCGTTTAGCAGTTTAGGATTTAAAAGAATTTTACATTTTGAAACCACAAAATTCTCCGGAAGTGATAACTCTCCAATGATAATTTATTATAATTACTCTGGCTTTAATATGTGGGTGACTTACTTCTTCCAAGTAATATCCGTAGGGGTAATTTTTGCCATTTATTTAGGAATAAGGTGGTCAACAAAAGCTGCTAAGGGGTATGTACTGGAAGAAGAAAAAGAATTCATTCCTGTAGATGAACTTGAAGATTTTGTCAAACAATATGAAGAAGTTCTATCACTTAAAGAGAGAATTAGAGAAACAAGAGCAAAGATTGCAGCTAAGAAACTGAAAGCAAAAGAAGGTAAAGATCTAAGAGCAAAACTTGAAAAGCGATTACGCTCTGAAGAAGAATCTTTGAAGATCACAAAAGAAAATCTTGTGAAACATGGTGGAAGATACAAGGATTCAGTTCAGAAAATTGAAATCTCTGAGAGAAAACTCTTTGAAGAAAGAAGAAATCTGCGAGCTTTACAACAAGAATATCGTGTTAAAAAGAGTATGACTAAGGAATCATACGTAAAACTATTTAGAGAAAGACAACAATCTATTGAAAAATTAAAGAATGAAATAGATTCTGTTCTTGTAACATTAAGAATGCTTTTAGAACCTTAATAGAAACTTCTTTTTTTCTCTTTTTTCAAATTTCAATATTGTAATTCTAAAAATGTTTATAAAAACTTAAACGTATTTTTCATAAAAATCCCATGTGTGAAAACATGCATCTTGGAAGTGTAACAACTAGTGCTGAAGTTATAAAAAGGGAAGTACCAGGATTATCGGATATAGCAAAAGAACTCGTACAAGTCTTGAAAAAAGGCAGATTTTTATTAAGCACATTATTCGATGTTTGCAATAAAGAAGGATTAAATATAGATTTGAGTTCAGAAGAACAAAATGAAATCTCATTGAAAGTAGCTTTAGTGGCAGATCCAGATCAAGTTTTCCAACATGCACGAGTAGTACAATTAGTTTTCCAACTCAACTATTTCTCTAAATGTTATGAAAAAGCTTTAGAGTCTAGAAAACTTCCTAAAATGATCGAGAAAGAAACAAAGTCAATTTTAGATAAAATTGAGAATTTTCGCATAATGATAGAGAAAGAATATGTTACAAACATATAAACTAAATTAATAAAGTGGAAACCTCTATAGTGTTTAAAGTAAAAATATGTTTTAATAAAATGAAGAAGGATTCAAAATGCTAAATGAAAAGGAAAAGGACAAATATAATAGACAAATAATTATTCCAAATTTCAGTTTAAATGGCCAAGAGAAACTTAAAAAGAGTAAAGTTCTAGTTATAGGTCTAGGTGGCTTGGGTTCAAGTGCTGCGTATTATTTAGCTAGCGCAGGGATAGGAGATTTGGGGATATTGGATAAAGATGAAGTAGAATTGTCTAATTTGAATAGGCAAATTCTTCATCAAGAGACTAATGTTGGAGAATCCAAGATCATATCTGCCTCACAGAAGTTATCAAAACTAAATCAAGATATTACAATTAAGGAGTACAATATTAGTCTTAATACTGATAATTCAGAGAAAGTCTTGACAAATTATGATTTTGTTGTAGAAGCAAGCGACAATTTTGAAACTAAATTCTTAGTGAATGATACTTGTGTTAAACTTGGAATCCCTTTTGTTATAGGAGGAGTGTATCAATTTGAAGGACAAATGATGACTGTAATTCCTGGAAAAACTGCTTGCTACAGGTGTGTTTCTAAAGAAATTCCTGAAAGTGGCACATATCCAACTACAAGTGAAGGAGGAGTTATGGGGACAATTGCAGGATTATTTGGTGTAATTGAAGCAAACGAAGCTATAAAACATATTGTCTTTAAAGATATTAATCTGCTATTAACAAATAAAATGCTGTATATTGATTTGAAACACAATACATTTGAGATATTTAGAATAGAAATAGATAACCAATGCACAATTTGTTCTTAATTTTGTAGCATTTTGTTTTCTTACTTAACATCCAAAAATC
>JAEOTG010000114.1 GCA_016839985.1 Candidatus Heimdallarchaeota archaeon
TACTCAAACGGAAATATAAAAAGAAATAATCTCTCTTCTCCTACTTCTTTTTAAGCATAAAATTATATACAATAAATTTCATTTTTGTTTGAAAGATTATGGTCAAAGTTGTAAAGCTTGAGGAAATCAAACAAATCCTGCAAAATATAGATCCTATTGAGTTAATAGAAGAAGGTTTTATAGCATATTCTAAAGGAAAAGTTGTAGTTCCACCAGTGGGAGAAATGATTTTTGACGAACCTCTTGGGGAGTGTCATATTAAATATGGTTTCATCAAAAATGATGATTATTTTGTAATCAAAGTAGCAACTGGTTTTTATGATAATCCAAAATTGAATCTTCCAGCTTACGATGGATTAATGCTTCTTTTTAGTCAAAAAACAGGGCAATTACTTTGTGTTTTGTTAGATGAAGGTCATTTAACAAATATCCGAACTGCTTCAGCTGGAGCAATTGCAGCTAAATATATGGCTCCGAAGAAAATTAAAAGAATAGGTGTGTTTGGAGCAGGAACTCATGGAAGATTGCAGCCTATTTACTTACAGAAGGTGTTGAACTGTAAGGATATAATTACTTGGGGAATAAATGAAGTAGAGCTTGAAATTTATGAAAAAGATATGAGAGATTTAGGTTTCAAAGTTCAAACCACTCAAGATCCAGAAGATATAACATCTACATGTAACTTGATAGTTACTTGTACTCCTTCCAAGAAACCTTTAATCTTTGCAGATCAGATAAATGAAAGTACTCATATAACAGCAATAGGTTCAGATACTCCTGAAAAACAAGAACTAGATTCAGCTATTCTAAAAAAAGCTGATAGATTAATAGTTGACAGTATAAGTCAATGTATGTTAAGAGGAGAGAGTTACAAAGCAATTAATAATGGAACGATAAAGAAAGAAAAGATGATAGAATTAGGAAAAATGATAGTTAAAAAAGAACTGCAGAGGCAAACAGATGAGGAGATAACAGTAGTTGATTTAACAGGTGTAGCAGTTCAAGATATTCAAATGGCAAAAGCAATTTGGAAAGGAACCTCATAGCAATTATTCCAAATCCCCACAATCTATATATATGTCTCAGCTATTTTTTGTTGCGTAACTAAACAATAAGGTATTCCTATACCAAAAAGTACACTTAATAGGAAATTGATGTTTAAACTCAATTCCTCAACAAAAAGACATCGTGATAGGATTGAAGCTAAAGAAAAAACTGTTATTGTTATTGATATGTGTTATATTTCTCTTTACTATTGGTGAAACCACTACTAAAGCTCAAATTTCAGAATTTCCTCTTATTTATACAGAAGTTATTGAAGATGGTGGATTGATTAGTAGTTATCCTGTAATAGATGAAGAAAACAACTTACATTCATTCATACTTCTTCAAACTGATCAGAAAAAAATAATTCATCATTATATTAAGGACAATATTACTCATCAATCATTATTTGCGATAAATTTCGGAGAAATAGAGTTTATTGACAGTTTCCTATTCAATGGTAGTTTTTATGTCTTTTACCAGGAATATACTCTTTCAAGTTTAACACATTTCAAACTTTATAGTTGGTCTACTGAAAATGAATCTACAGTAACTGTAGCTTCTTTTAATCCTTCTGAATTATATGCGATTCGTTTTACAAAGTCATTCTTTCTCAATAATTCATTTCACTTCTTTTTTACACATCTCTACGGATATGAATATATGTTCATGAATGTAACACACTATTCAGGTTTAAGTAGTTTCACAAGTGAAGAGTATTTCATAGCAGATTATTATCAGAAAGCGGTTGTAGATATCATTATGGATAGGAATGGTACTATATGGTATCTTTTCCAAGTGTGGAATTCACCAACTGATGTAGGTATTTTAAGATATCTGGGTATTGGAAAATTAGAAAACCAAGGTTTAACATACTTTGATAATTGCTTATTTGAGGGCATTTCATATCAAGTTGAAAAATTTGTAGCGTTTTTAGAAAACAAGGATGTTTTCAGTATTATGTTCTTCCAATCTAATACAATGTATTATGGAACATTTAATGGTTCTTCAATTAATTACGAAACTCAAGATTTAAAACTGAATTATTTCATAGATAATTTTCTTCTAAGAAATACTGAAAATAAAACAAAAATAGGTCTAATAGCAAAGCTTGGAATGAGTGATTTTGTACATATCTATGAGGGGGATTATAACAATGAAACTCAAAGGTGGGAGTTTTTCTCTGTTTCAACAGAGTTCCAGATTTTAGATAATACATATGGTTTTGATTCAAATGATAATCATAGCGTCATTCAATATATTTCTATAATCTCATCAAATATTCTGGAAAAACCTAAAGGTTATGATTACGAGCAAGGAAATCTTATGGTTCTAATGACAATAACATCAATGGATATTATTTCTGATGTTATTTGGGAGGATGTTCAATTGTATAACATCTTTAAAAAATGGTTATCACAAAACATCGTAATTTTTAGTTTATCAATAGCAGCTTTAGTAGGAGCTGTAGTATTGTTATTTTTCTTTATGAGAGCAAAAGCCCCAAAAGCGAAAAAATTCTTAATGAGTAAGGATGCAGTGGGAGATCTTCCATTTATTACTTTGGTATATAAAAACGCAATAAGATTCTTTGGAAATGCTTTTGAAACATTCAAAATCATAGGGGTTTCAAACAAGAAAAGAACTATTCTTACAGTTTTTAGCTTGTTGATTGCGGGTTTTTTACTTAGCTCTTTTCTAATAATCGCAGATTCACAACAACCTGCAATGATTAATTCATTTTATGAAGCTCAAGATTTTTCTGATAACAGAATAGTTACTGCTGAATTTACTACTGCTTTGGAGCATTTTGAAGATACTCCTTCAGAATTTTCACCTATCTATCATCAACTTGCAGAGGAAGAAATGTTAGGATTTTATTCAGCTTTAGAGATAGGAAAATACATAGAATCCATACAATCAACGTATTCACTAAATCTTGGTACAACATTGTCTGGTCACTTTCACCATTTAATGACATCTATCCCAAATGATACAACAGAAATTATTTCAATGATATTAGATGAAGGGAGAGTACCAACTAACTCAAATGAAATTGTTGTTTCGACTTCGATTAGACATAGTCTGGATGTAAATCTCAATGATACTTTCAATTTAACTATTTCATCTGTTGATCAAACTGATGGAGTCATAGGTAATTTCAAACATGAAGTGATTGTTGTAGGATTCTATTCTGTACCTTCATCAACAGAACTCAAAACTATTACAGAATATCGAGAGATGGATTTTGATCTTTTCAGAAATTTAAGAATTTCTCATTTACTTACTACAAATGATATTCTGTTTCAATTATTTGCTTCTAGCAATAGATTTGAATTGATGATTGAAGGTTTTTATCAAATTGATTTTGATTTTACTGATTTTCAGATAAAAGACAGAGTTGTTTTATTAGATGAACAAAGGTCAATTGTAAACAAGAAATTTACTTTTACATTTGATAACTCTTCTTCTGTTACTATCACTGAAGAGATGATGGGTTTATTTGGACTATTTAATAATTATTATATGCAAAATATAGCTATAATATTGCTTTTTGCATGCCCTGCTTTACTGCTTTCGCTATTCATGATAATAGAATCTTCAGATTTATTCTCTACTAGTTACGAGCAAGAAGTAGATATCTTGCGAAGAAAAGGTCTTAGGAGAATAAAAATAGCTAATTTATATCTTTCTGTAAGATTTGTTGAAGCCTTTATTGCTACAATAATAAGTTTTGGAATTGCAGTTTTAACTTCAATTCCTCTTATGCGAATAGAAGGATTCATAAGTTTTACAAATCAAGAATCCGAAATTATATTAAACAATGTTTTCCTGAAAATGCTTATAGTATTTGGGATTTTAGTTACTATTTCTTTACCAAAGATTCTTTTAATTTCTTCAGCAAGAAGAAAATATGAGAAAGATCCTAAAAAAATAAAGAATCTTGCTAAAAAATTACCCTTCAGAGATTTGGCAATTCTAATTCCAGGAATTATACTTTTTCAAATATTCTACAATAGAACATTCGTATCTTTTTATGCTAAAGATCTGACAAATTTTTCTGTAAATCTAGTAATTACGCTTTTAGGTGCATTATTTCTAATAATTGGAGGACTTCCTATATTCATCAAGGTACTTTCAATTATCTGGCGAGTAATTGGATATTTCTTCTGGAAAGCAAGGAAGAATAAGCTCAGTTACATATTTGCAGAAATAAGCAAAGATATCAAGTACTTCGAAAATATTACTGTTATTTTCCTATTGGTTATAATAATCATAATCCCATCTATAATCATTCCTTTCACAAAAGAACAAGTATTAACGGATCAAGCATTCTTCCAAAATGGTTCAGATTTAATGATTTATAATTGGGATAAAGTAGTAAATGTTAGTCAAGGGGATATAAATAATTTAGCGCAAGTTAAAGATACTGTTAATGCTAAACTTTATTCTGTTTTTTATGGAGCTATGATAGATGTACGTGTTCTCGTTATAAATAAAACTCAATTTCTTGATACGGTTTATGAGCCTTCAAGAGATCTTGTAGATTTTAATTGGAATAGTTTAAAACTACTAGAAAATGATTCAATAATTGTTTCTAATACATTTAGTGATGAATTCGGAGTTCTTCCTGAAGGTTCTATCACTTTTCAAAGGGTAATAGATAATAGAATAACTTCTTATGAAGTTTCAATAATTAGTGCTTTTGAGTTATTCCCTATTTTTCTAACAGAGAAAGATAATGCTCAAAGCAGTACACTAATGGTAGTTACAAACGAATGTTTTAACTTAATAGATCCTTTGATTCCAGGATTGGTTTCACTTTCTGATGTTTTACTAGTTCGATTAACAGATAGAGAATATACAGATGAGGTTAAAGAGCAGCTCTTCCAAATGAGTCAAAAGAAGGTAGTATCATACAATGATATAAGAGTCTCTCTTAAAACTCCTCTTTATAATATCTTTATAATGGAAATCTTCATCTCTTTAGGTGTAGCAAGTGTGATTTTCATTTTTTCAAGTTATACCACTGCTACAAAAGTAATTGAGAAAAGAGTAATAAAACATGAATTGATGAAGAAGACAGGATTAAAAGCAAACACAATTGTAAATTTGACTCTGGTTGAATGTGTTTTAGCTGCACTGATCCCAGGTTTAGGTATTGGAACAGCTCTAGGACACATAGTGCTAAAAACATTGTTGTCACTTTTGGCTTATGGAAAAGAGCCATATTCTCAATATCCAATAGTATATCCAGTAAATGCTATTATCATTGTGTTTGTATTAATACCAGTAATATTGTATTTAGGTTTGAATTGGAATCTGAGAAGAGAATTTAGAAGATATGAACCTACAATAATGGAGTGATAAAATGATAATATGTAAAGATCTTTCGAAAGTATATTCGGATCCGATTACAGAAGAGAATGTAATTGCACTAAGAGGAATAGATTTAGATGTGAAATCTGGTGAAATTGCTTCAATAGTTGGACCTTCTGGAGCAGGAAAAACAACCTTAATCAAAATCTTTACAGGTTTAGAAAAACCAACAAGCGGAGAGGTTATACTTCATGGAATAAATATAAATGATTTAAATCAGAGAGAAATGCAAGACTTCAGATTTAACAAGATTGGCATTCTCAATCAATATCTAAATCATAACCTAATCCCACACTTAACTGTCAAACAACATATTCTGCTCCCTATGAGAATGAGGAGAATAGCTCTAGAAAGAGCGAACAATGAAGCAGAAGAAATAATGAAAAGCTTAAACATCTTTGAATTAGCTAACAAAAAGGTTACAAAAACCTCTGGGGGAGAAGCAATAAGAACAAGCATTGGAGCTATAATTGCTAAAAAACCTGATATTATACTTGCAGATGAACCCACAGGGCAACTAGATACTGAAAACACAAATGACGTAATTGAAACTTTTAAAGAGTTAAATAAGAATTTAGGAACTTCTATTTTAGTGGCTACTCATGATCTTCGTTTTCGTAATGCTTTCAAGAAGAGCTACATACTTCGAGATGGAAGACTTGCTGGGATAAACCAAGATTTCGAAAGGTCTAGTTTGGACTTCCTTATGAAACCAATAGACTCAACACTCCAAGCTGTAGTTGATAAATTTCAATATCTTCGAGTTCCAAAGCTAATTATGTCAAAGACAGGAATCAGTTCTTTAGCTGAATTCAGTCTCCATCCATCAAAGAAATTTGCAGTTATTTTCAATCCTCAAACAATTACAGAAAGAGAGGTTCATGATGTTATTAGAAAACCCGACGAATACTATGATGAAGAAGAAGAGGAAGTATTTAGAGAATTACCAACAGAGATAAGTCGTAAAGTTACTTTTGAACAAGCTAGCATTCTTTTCAAAGAAAAACACACTGTTCCAGATGAAAGTGCTCCAAACATAATTGAAGTTAAGAATCTGTCTAAAGCATTTTCAATTGATAGCAGAGAGCAACAAGTCATTAATGGTATATCTTTTGACATTCAGAAAGGTGATTTTGTTATTATTGCAGGAAAAAGTGGGGCTGGCAAAACTACTTTACTGAATGTTATCTCTGGAGTTGAAACACCTGATTCTGGTTCAATTGTAATTAATGGTGAAAATGTCTCTGAAA
>JAEOTG010000115.1 GCA_016839985.1 Candidatus Heimdallarchaeota archaeon
AGTGAATTATCTTGTACCCCACGAAGGACACCTGTGTATATCTTCTTATTATTCATTGTAATTTTGACTCTTTTGTTTACAAGTCCACTTAATTCTAATAGAAACTCACGATTTGGGTTTGCTGGCATATTTAATCAAAGCAAGCTCGAGGTATTTATAAAAAAATGTTATGATACTCGATTTATATTATTATTCTGCTGTAAGGATGTTTATTTTGTTTTTTAGATCTTTATGAATTACAGTAATAATTGAACATACTGAAAAACAATGATTGCATTGTGTGCATAATGTATCATCAATCACAATCCTTTCATTTTCAATTCTAATTGCATTAAATTCACAACTCCTAACACACAATCCGCATTTTATGCAACCAGTTGCTCTTAATACAGTAGAAACAAAATCATTTATTGTATTCTTAACATATTGCTGAGTGAGTTCTTTTTGTTTCTTGAAGTTTATTCTAAAGGTTCCGTCTGAATATAATATGATGGTATGTTTCTTATTAGATACGAGAATGAAATTGATATTCTTGTTTGTTTGAACCTTTCCTAATATTGGAAAAAAAGTTTGAATTTCTTCAATATTAATTCCACTAGAAAAAGAACCTATTACACTTAATGGTTGTGTTACACAGTCACTGTGTTCTTCTTGTAAGGAAACAAGATCTATTTCTTTTTCTGTTTTTTCTAAGAAGTTTAAGTCAAGAGATAACACATTTTCGATTTTTTTGGGTATTTTCTTGAATCTCCACAGACCATAATTCCAATAGGATTTAGGCAAATTCCTCCTTCTACTCCATCTTTCCACTCCTTCTTTCAGTTTTTCATATTGTTTTTCATGGTTCTTTCGTAGAAGCCGAAATTGTGCCATATCTGTTGACGGACACACCCAACATCCTATTCTTTCATATCCTTCCTCGTATAGTTTATTGTAAGGTAGTTTCCTCCATCTAATATACATCCATATCATGAGTGCTGTCCAATTTTGTATTGGCGATACATTGATCTGGTTGGGGACATACTGGTTTTGCCATGTGTCAGAAACTGCTCTTCTAAAGGATTCATACCTTCTTTGTCCGACAAAACTAATACATTTAGTATCCGGAAAAGTCTGTAAAATCGCTTTCTGGATAGGAGCGAGCTTGGCAAATTTGCAGCAATAGCGAAAATCTCTTCCTGGAGGACCAAACTTGTGGAAGGCTTCCCAAAAAAGTTCTTCAGGAACGCTTTCAACAATAAGTCTATCCTCAAAAGCTAATTGCTTACTAGAACTATGAACATAATCAACAGTTTCAGGAAATTCAATACCTGTGTCTACAAATAAAACATTAAAGTTCTCTTCAGGTAGAGCACGACGTACAAGTTCTAGAGTAACTAAACTGTCTTTTCCACCACTAAAAGAAACCAAGACAGGTAATTGTAGATCCTCTTTAGTTTTCTGAATACGGGATATAGCTTCTTTTTCCAACTTAAGAAGCTCTTCTTCATTCCAACGAATAATCTCCTCCCAAGTATATCTCGCTGTTATGGGATGAACTTGTCTATCTGCAGCACGATAGTTCTTAGCATAAACACCCCTTTCCATTTGAGCCCTTTCGGATTCATTTATACGAGCAATACCTCCTGCAATAATATTATCATTGGAATCAATAACAACTATGTAATCACCTTTCTTAATATCAGGATCAGCTTGAACAACACCAGGGATAAGTATATTAGCTCCTTTAGCAATTTTCTCAATAGCACCGGAACCAACTTTTACCCATCTTTTCGAAAACTTACCATTCAATAGAGATAGACCATTGGAATTCAATTTAATAATCCATTCATTGGAAATCAAATCATATCTCCGAGTACCAATACTAATCCCATTGACAATAATCTCATCCATTTGATCTTCTGAACCAATATGATTGAGAAAAACAACGTCATCTTTACGTATTACTTTTGAATTACTTCCGAAGTTATTAATTACTAAATACTGTATTTCTTGCATCTCAAACTCTGTTGCGGGTCTAACATCAAAAGGAGGTGTTAATTGAACTTGTTGAGTCTCATTACTACAAATGGGACAAACTTTTGAAACAATAATTGGAAGATTACAACTATAACAGAAAAAGAAAGTGTTGGGTCCAAGGATAGGAATATTCTTCTTTCTTCTTCTTGATGAGATATGAACACACCCTTAATTTTCTCTTAGTAATCTCATCAATGCTCTAGGAATTTGTTTATAGCTAGAAACCTCTGCAAATTTTCCCCTACCTAGTCTTGCAAGATCTTTACAAACTCTCCTTCCCCAATCCTGCTTACTTGGCAAAGATATAACATGAAGACGTGGAAAGTATTTAAGATATGGACGAGGATCTCCACCTCTATTGAAAGCTCCATCAGTAATAATTACACCAAACTTGTGCTTCTTCTTAATTTTCTCGAGCTCAAGTCCTCCATATTTCAAACCTTCAGCTATGTTGGTATAACCTGCGCTTTCACTTTCAAGAATTCTATTAACTAACTCATTAGTTTTAACTTTCTCTTTAATATGCTTAATAATATAAGCTTTAGTATTAAAAACAACCACACTGAAGTTATCACGTTCTAGATTATATGCCATTACTGCAACAGTTAAAGCTGCTGTTGTAAACCTTTCGCCATATAAAGAACCAGATGTATCAAACATAAGAACCGCAGTTTTTGTTTTTTCCTTTCTTTCCAAACTAACTATATCCTCTGTATTGAGTATCCTACTGCGATTTTGTAAATATCTTTCTAATGTCTCATCAATATCAAATTCATCTAAACCTATTTCATACTCGGTTTGTTCAAAAACTTCTCCTCTTATACCTTGACTTGTGATACCAAAAGCTGTAGTTAAAATAACTTGTCTGGCTAATCGTCTAAAAACAGGTTTCATTCTATCATCTAAAGCTGTTCTAAGCATAAAAAACAGTTCAGGAGCACTACTATCACCTTTGGATGCTCTTCTAGCAATTAATGTGTATCCTTTTTTAGAATTAAGCGCCTCAGCAACAGCAAATTTATTTGAAATAGCTAATCCTTGAATAGCAGGCATATTATCGACATCGATAGCTAGTTCTGTTTGTTTTTTAATCTCATAGTAGCTCATTCCCTCAGATAAACTAGAGTAGATTGAAGGATTTCTTTTTCCTGAGACTATTTCAGCTTCTAGTAACCTATTCTTGTCCATCTTACCTCGAAAGACATATGGTCTTTGGAAATCTTCTTTATACAGATCTCCGCTCCCCTCTTCTAGAAAAAATCCATATCTTTGAATGTAGTTGTTACTATACTTTTTATTACCTCTTCAATTAAACTCTCTACGCCATCTTCTAATTCGATTTTAGTTGCTAAAGACATGATTGAGCTGTCAATCCATGATTCGATTTCATTTGCCTCTAGAAAACGAATAATAGAAGCTAAATCTATAGCACCTCTAATAGAAGATCCTCTTCTTAAATCGGGCCAATCTCTTGTTTGCCTTATAATCTTAACAGCCATTTTGACTATTTTTTCTTCTTTAATACCTGTTCTAACACGAACAATGTTTTGTTCTTCTTCTTCAGGTTGATATTCTAACCTTATCCAGACGAATCTATCTCTCAATGCTTCACTTAATGGTGTTGTTGCTACAAGCTCCGCGGGATTCATTGCACTTATAATGAAAAATCCTTCTTTTGCTTGAACTGCCCCCAATTTAGGAATGATAATAGTTCCTTCATCCATTGCACCTAGAAGAACATTTTGTGTTCCCTCAGGCATACGATTTAATTCGTTTAAAAATAAAATAGATCCTTTTTGCATTGCTGTAGTTAAGGGACCTGTTACAAAAGAATCCCAATCATACCCTTTCTCAATAACCATAGGTGGATCAAAATGACCAACTAGTTTCGATGAGCTATATCTTTCATCACCATCAACTCTTTCAAGGTCTTGTGTGAAGTATGAAGCCATTGCATGTGCAAGTGTAGTTTTTCCCACTCCCACATCCCCTTCCAAAAGAATATGTCTATTTGCTAGTTTTGCTGCTAAGCATTTTCTTAATTCACCCGTTCTTCCAACAATATTAAATTGCTCTTGAATTTCTTCAATCATTTCATTTATTGTTTTATCTTGCATTACTACGCCTTCCATTGGTACCTCTTTCCTCATTAAATTTCTTTATACTGTTTTTCTAACAATAATTTTCTCATTCCGAGTCTTAAATACTTTTAGATATTTGATTTCAATATTTTTGAATCTTCGCATTTTAACTTGTATACACTTTAAAATATTTTCATTCAACTATTTTTTGGAAAATTGTGTAAGAATAGTTTATTTATTTCGAAAAGCGATTAGAATTGCAGAATTAATATTTTTACTGTATTCTAATTTTTTCTGGTAAGTGTTTGTCTTTGATGTACGATGTTCACTAACAATTTGAATATTCCCTTTTTCATGGAAAATCTCTTTTAATCTACTTACAATTTCTTTTCTTATTGTTCCTCCACCATCACCAATTTTAACTTCAAACTTTATAGTTTCTACATTGAAGAAGACTGCAATTGTTTCTTTCACAACATCAACAGCAGTAAAAAACTCACTTGTAGCTAAAACCATTTTTTCATCAACAACTACAGCAAAACCTGTTGTTTTGCCAGGATCAATACCAACTATAACTTCCTCAAAAGTTTCTTTGTTCTTCACTAATAAAATAATGTTAGAGTAAAGATAGTAGAGATTGAATGCTTTTGGTACAAACACAATCTTGTTTTCGAAGTATTTTTTTTCTATTTCTGTAGTTATAATTAGTTTAGTTTTATCTGGTATTTGTTCATTAGGTAGAATGTGATCAGTTTTAATGTTTCTAATATTAACTAAAATTTCATTAATTTTATACAAAAACCTAAAATTGTTAGTCGCAATTGTTACGTTAATCACAATTGAACAAAGAATCGAAATTAAAAAACTTTAGCATAAAAGAAACCAAAGACAATGCTAATAAATTATTATTAAGAAATCGAGTTAAAATAGAGATTTCAGTATAATAAATAAATTAACTTAATCGGTGAATCAAATCAATCAAAATGAGAAGCTTTCAGTAAATATCCAAGAATACTTTGACAGTATAAACAACGATTTGAATAGAATTTATTCGAAAGCCAAAGAAGCTAGAAAAAAAGGTTTAGATCCATCTTTAGACGTAGAAATACCTATCGCTAAAGATATAGCTGATCGTGTAGAAGGATTGATAGGTCCCAGAGGGATAGGAGAGAAAATTCGAAAATACGAGAATGCAAATCTATCAAGAGAAAATGTAGCTTTCAAGATAGCTGAAGAAATTTGTGAAGATACTAAGTCTGTTGATAGTAAAGAAAAGGAAATGATAGCGGAACAAGCATTACGAACTTCACTTGCTGTTATAACTGAAAGCATTACTGCTGCACCTCTAGAAGGTATTGCAAAAGTGAAAATAAAACGTAATGAAGATGGTTCAAATTATCTTGCAGTTTATTATGCTGGACCTATTCGTTCTGCTGGAGGAACTGCAGCAGGTGTTAGTATTTTATTAGCAGATTTTATTCGTAAAAAACTAGGGATAGGTAAATTTCAGCCAACACAAAGAGAGGTTGAACGATATCTAGAAGAAATTGAACTGTATAATAGAGTTAGTCACTTACAACTCCCTACTACTAAAGACGAACAAAGATTCGCTGCTCAACAGCTCCCCATAGAAATAACTGGAGAGCCAACTGATAAAATTGAAGTAACAGGAAACCGTGATCTCAAAAGAGTTGAAACAAATAGATTACGTGGTGGTGCGTGTTTAGTTTTCAATGATGGTCTTATAGGAAGATCAAAGAAATTGCATAGTCGAATCTCAGAGCTTGGACTAGAAGGATGGAATTGGCTTGAAGAGCTAATTAATATTCATGTGAAAGCAGGAACTTTCATTGATGAGGGAGTTAGCGATATATATGATGTAGATGAAGGGAATAAAACAGAAACAGAAGAAATTCCAGAGGTTGAGGGAGAAGTCGTTTCTGACGTGGGATATATAAAAGATGTAATAGGGGGAAGACCAGTGTTTGCACACCCTTCAGAAAAAGGTGGTTTTAGAATACGATATGGTCGTTCAAGAAATACAGGTCTAGCAAGTATGGGGATACACCCAGCTTTAATGGGAGTTGTTGATGATTTCCTTGCTTGTGGTACTCATGTCAGAACAGAAAGACCTGGAAAGGGTGCTATTGTTATGCCTGTAGACACAATACATCCGCCTATTGTGAAATTAAAGAGCGGAGATGTAATTAAAGTTCAGAGTTATAAGGAAGCTTGTGAAATTAGAAAGGATATTGAAGAAATAATTTTTCTTGGAGATATGTTATACGGTGTAGGAGAATTCAATCAAAATAATTTTAATTTAGTTCCTTCAGGATATTGCGAAGAATGGTGGAGTCAAGAATTAGAAGAATCCCTTATGGATATCTCAGACACTACAAGAAATAATTTAACTAAAACACTTGAAAAAACAATTTCAGATATTTTAAAAAACCCATTTCAGAATATTCCAAAATCTAATATAGCTATAGAACTATCAAAAATATTTGATATACCTTTACATCCTGAATACACATATCACTGGAGTAGTATCTCTTTAGATGATTTTTCATTTCTAAGAGAGTATGTGTATGAAAATATGAATTATGAGAATCAAGAACTAATAATACCTAATGAGGTTAAGGTAAAACAGATTCTTGAAAATTTATGTATTCCTCACAAGCTCATTGATGGTTTTATAAATCTTAAAAATCATAGTTTTCCACTTCTTCTTGCACTAGGAATTGAAAACAAAGAACTAAAATCAGTAAAAAATGAAAATGGGAAGATTATAGACACAATAAATTCTGTTAGTGGAATTAAGATTAAAGAAAAATGCCCCAATTATACTGGTGCTAGGATGGGAAGACCAGAAAAAGCTAAAGACAGAAGAATGCGTCCACCTGTACATATGTTATTTCCATTAGGAAGTGCTGGAGAGCGTTTAAGAGATCTTTTTAAAGCTTCTAACAAGAAGGTAATTGAAATCGAGTTAGTACATAGGTCATGTCCTGGGTGTGGAATAACAACAAATGAGGTATTATGTACAACTTGCGAGGTTCCAACAGTTCTAGTGAAACGTTGTTTGAATTGCAATTTCTACAAAGATGAGGACACTTGTTCAAAATGTGGAAGAGAAATGGTTGCTTATAAAACATCTACATATTCGTTAGAGTCTCGTGTAAACCAAGCAAAGGAAACTATCGGTGGTCCTTTCCCCAAAAACGTTAAGGGTGTAAAGAAACTGATGAATAAAAACAGGGTTGCTGAAGCAATAGAAAAGGGGATACTACGTGCAAAACATGGTGTTTTTGTTTATAGGGACGGAACAATCCGTTTTGATGCCACTGATGCGGTTTTAACTCATTTCAAACCAAAAGAAATAGGAGTTACTGTGCAACAATTGCATGAAATTGGATATTCTGTCGACATTTATGGAAAACCATTAGAACATTCAAATCAAACTGTTGAACTAAAGATTCAGGATATTGTTTTGAACATTGAAGGTGGAAAACACCTTGTAAAAGTCGCTGAATTCATTGACGAATTATTAGACAAAGTTTACAAACTTCCTAGATTCTATAATGCAAGAAAACCATCTGATTTAATTGGGCAAATAATCATAGGTCTTGCACCACATACTTCAGCAGGAATTGTGGGTAGGATAATAGGTTTCACAAAAGCTAAAGTAAATTTTGCTCATCCATATTGGCATGCTGCAAAAAGAAGAAACTGTGATGGTGATGAAGATTCTGTTCTGCTTGCTTTAGATGCATTTCTTAACTTTTCTAAGCATTATTTACCAGAAATAAGAGGAGGACAAATGGATGCTCCATTAATCCTAGTTGCTAATATTAATCCACATGAAGTGGATGATGAGTCACACAATGTTGACACTAGTTCTAAATACTCTCTCTCATTTTATGAAGCAACATTGCATAGAGCTCCAGCAAAATCAGTTCTACCTCTAATAGATATGATACGCAATAGATTAAATGATAAAAGTGCTTATGAAGGATTCTTATATTCTCATGAAACTTCAGATATTTTTGCTGGACCTAAATCTACTGCTTATAAGAGTCTTACGAAAATGGAAGATAAAGTAAACGCACAACTTCATGTTGCAGAACTTATACGCGCAGTTAACATAAAAGATGTTGCATCAAGAATTGTTGTTAATCACTTTATACCGGATTTAATAGGTAATTTGAGAAGGTTTGGATCTCAAAAAATCAGATGCACAAAATGCAATATGACTTATCGGAGAGTTCCTTTATCTGGGATTTGTTTCAATTGTAAAAATAAGAATCTAAATCTTACTGTTTATGAAAAATCAATTACTAAATACTTTAGCATGGCAAAGGGTTTAATTGAGAAATATAATCTCTCTGAATATTTAAAGAATAGACTAGAAATAATAAAACACAATGTTGATTCTCTTTTTGTGGAAAGTGAGTTTGTAGATGAAAAAGAAAAAAGAAAAATCAATGGAGAAGTAAAACTATCAGACTTTTTTGTCAAATACAATTCAGAAGAAAAACAATAAACTCTCGTAAAGTATATCAAACGAATCATTTTTAACTTCTTGAAGTTTTTAGGTAAATGAGCATAATGGAAAAAGAGGAAAAAAACTCCTCCCTTGAACTAAGACTTTTATTGAATCCTAAGGGAAAGCAAAAAACATTATATGTTCTCCTATCATTTACTGTTGTCGTTGTCTTAACTGTTGTATTATATCTAGTGCCTGATTATTATTTCCTAGAAAAACTTACAAATGATGTGGTTTTCGAAGTTTTAAAAGTTTACAAATATAACGTAGTCCTAGATGGTCTCTATAGTGAGGCAGAAACAGGAACTTCGATAATAATAGTCATTACAAATTTCTTAACTGGACTAGATGCACATAATTCCTTAACTCCAGTAATAAAATCTTCAGACGCTCAACGTAGATTTGCGGTTGTAAGGGCCTGCACAGGGATGCAAGCTGGTGCTTTACTTATGGCTTTGATTATTGTTACTCCAGCAGATTTCAAGAAAAAAGTGAAAGCTACAATTTATTCACTAATAGCTCTTATAATTGGGAATTTCTTACGTATTGCTATTGTTATTGGTATGACTATTACACTGGAGATTACTTATGGAACAAGCTCTTCTGCAGCATGGATGTGGGCACATGATGTTTTAGGAAAACCCATAGGTTTCTTTGGAACAATCTTCTTTGCACTTATAATAGAAAAACAAGGGGTTCCAATATTGAATACGGTAAGTTTGTGGATTGATTCCCTTCTTGATTTATTTAATTTAGTCATGAAAAAGATAGGAATTACAGGAAAGAAGAGTAAAACATCCCAGAATAAAAAGTGAAAAATTATTTAATTTTATTTCATAAAATCCCTTTTAGTAGAACTGGTAGCTTTCGATAAGTTTTATTAAAGGAATTTATATATGTAATCTCGAAATATTGGTGAATGTGAATCAATAATGAGATATTTAGAAGTTCAAGAAGATGGATCTTTAATTGAAACCCAAGAATTAGACCTTGGTTCTACAAAAGTTCTAATCGTTGTAGATGAGGATGATAAAAGAATGTGGCTGTGGAAAGGCTCTGAGTGTCCAATAAGGAAGAAATTCATAGGTAGCAGAGCTTTGTCTGATTTAAGGAAAAAGGAATATGGTTTTGCTTATGTTCCACAAACTTGTGATCAAGGTGATGAAACCGCTGAATTTGTAGCTATGATAAAGAAAATTGATAAAGTGGATGCTGTTCCCTCTTCAGTAATCTCAAGAGCTGAAGAAATTATTGAAAGACAAAGCAGAATTAATGTTTTTGAAGATGTTCCAAGGGAAGAAGAAATTCAACCTACAACAACTGTTTCACGGGAAGACGTGTCACTAAAAGATAGACCTGCTCAAGTTCCAGAATCTCAGCTACCAACTCATATGGCTAAAATGGGTGCTCCTGGAAATAGACCCATGCCAACTATTTTATCCGCTTTGGAATCAGATTCGATAGAAATAAAGAAACCAGAACCTACTGTTGAAGTAAAAAGGAATATACTTGAACAATCTATTGATATCCTAAGAGACTTGGGGACTCCCAAAGGATTCTATAGAGATTTGATAATAATAGGAAATAAAGTTTATACAGAAACTTATACTGGTGAGTTTGAAGAATTAGACGAACCTCCAGAAGGGATTTTCTTCTCCAGTTCTCATGTTCCAAGAATGATATGTGAGAATGGTTTAGTTCGCGCCATTGAATTCTTAAAACCAGAAGAAGGAGCTGAATTAAGCGAAGAAGATGAAAAGATTGCACAAGACATCGAAGATCTTCTTGCTATGTTTGAGATTGAAGTAGGATAATCATTTCCTTCCTTTTTCATTCTTTTTTTAGGTGATTCATTTGAAATTATACGAAATGATAGTTCATCTTCATTCCTCAATTCCTACTGAAATAAGATTATTGAGAAATAAATTTGAAGAAGATACAACATTACTGCAAGGATTGCTTTCAATCCTTTCTCAAAACAAGGATGTTTATGAATTGCTAGTAGTAGATGGAAACATAAAACCTGGTTTTCTAATTATATCGGATAAAGTCGAATTAAGAACTACTAAATTATTGAGTTCCTTAATTAAGAAAAACACAGAACTCACTATAATTCCTATTTCTCATGGAGGTTAATCTTTCTAGGCTTGCTTATTAAAAACTCCTTTAGATATATTTTTAATTAAAATGGTCTCTAAACAATTTGTTTGTTAGTAGCCAGGATAGCCAAGCGGACAACGGCGCTGGTCTTGAAAATCAGTTCCTTATAGGATCCGGGGTTCAAATCCCCGTCCTGGCTCCACAGTATCAATTTCTTTCCCTTGGAAAAGAAACAAGTAAAACGGTGTTAATTAATTGTCTTCCATCGCAGGACCTTTCATCCTTGGTATTTCAGAAAAACCACAAGCTGCAAGTAGGATAGCTATAGCCTTGGATGAGAAGAATAAACCGACCATGAAGAAGGTTGAAAACATATCTGTTTTCATATGCAATAGAGATGGAAAAAAGATTGTTGTAGCACCTGCATTGGGACATTTATTCTCTCTCTCTTCAATAAGTAAAACTTGGAATTATCCTGTTTTAGATTATGAATGGGTACCAAGTTATACCGAAAATAAGAATTTGAAAACAAAGAGTTTTATTGATGCTTTTAAGACTTTGGCTAAAAATGCAGAGGGAGTTATATTAATGACTGATTTCGATAGAGAGGGAGAAGTAATAGGCTATCTTATACTTAAATATGCAATTGGAAGAATACAAGCGGAAAGAATGAAATTTTCTACTCTTACAAGAACTGATATTTTGACAGCTTATAACAATAGGGAAAAAACCTTAGATTTGGGTTTTTTGAATTCGGGCTTACTTCGTCACTATGTAGATTGGTTGTATGGTATAAATTATTCAAGAGCTTTAAGTTCAGCATTAAAAAGAGTTTCTGGAAGGTTTAGGACAATATCAATCGGTAGAGTTCAAGGACCTACATTGGGTGCTGTGGTTGAATTAGAAAATGAATTAGAATTATTTGTTCCTATACCTTATTGGACAATAGACAGTAAGGTTCATATAGGGAATAAATTGTTCTCCGCATTTTATGAAAAATCAAAAATTATTACCCATCATGAAGCAATGCAAATAATTAGAGATTGTAGCAGGTTAGTGGGTAAAGTTTGCGATATAACAAAGGAACAAGTTCCAATTTTTCCCTTTCCACCTTTCAATTTAGGAGATCTTCAAAGAGAAAGTTATAAGCATTTTAAATTCTCACCAAATAAGACGCTTGCAATAGCTGAAAAACTATATTTGAGTGCGTTAATATCGTACCCAAGAACAGATAGTCAAAAGTTACCTATGACCTTGGGGCATAAAGCTACATTACAAAAACTTTCAAATCAATCGCAGTATGCAATCTTTGCAAAAGAAATACTAGATAATAAAAAGTTTAAACCTAGAGAAGGCAAAAAAACAGATGCTGCACATCCTGCAATTCATCCTACTGGTAATAAACCTGAAACAAATCTTCAAGCTAGTGAACAAAAATTATATGATTTAATTGTGAAACGATACCTCTCTGTTTTTGGTAGAAAAGCTTCAGTTGAACGAAGTAAAATAAAGATAGATGTCAATAATCACAAATTTGAGGTTAGAGGAAGCCAAATTCTAGATGAAGGTTGGATTAAATATTATAAGCCATATTACTCACTTGAAGAGCAACTATTACCTGAGATTAAAGTAGATAGTGAGATAAAATTCAAATTTATTGATGCAAAAGAACGTTATTCGTCTCCTCCATACCGTTATAATGAATCAACCCTTCTTAAAAAAATGGAAGACGAAAAAATCGGAACTAAAGCTACAAGAGCAGGTATAATCCAAACTTTATATGATAGAGGTTATATTGAAGGGAGAGTAATCGCTTCTACACCCTTGGGAAACGCTGTAGTTAGAGTTCTGAAAGAAGAATATCCAATACTAGTAAAATCTGAAATGACACGAAATTTAGAAAATATGATGGAAAAAGTGCAAGAGGAAAAAAGTGAGGTCAAGAATATTATTCTAGAAATAAAAAAAGAATTGAAGGAAATGTTAGTTTTATTTCATAAAAAGGAAACTGAAATTGGTATCTCACTTTATGAGGATCTTCAAAAAACAGAAAAATCAGACTTACTAACTATTGGTGTATGTTTAGAATGTAAGAAAGGTGAACTAAGAGTTATCAAATCAAGAAAAACAGGAAAGAGATTTATTGCTTGTTCTTCATATTTTGATAAATCAATAAATTGCACTGTTACATATCCTTTACCTGGTACAGGTGTGATCAAACAAACATCAAAAAAATGCCCTCACGATGGTTTACCTCTAATTGAGTGGAGGAAAGGAAAATTTAGAAAAATAATATGCATATCTCCCGAATGCCCATCAAAAAAGGAAAATGCGAAAAATGAAATCAAAAAATAACAATCTTAAATGTCCCATTTGTAAGAGAGATAAAGAAATTGTTCATCAAAAATATTGCTCAACTCATAATGAAGCAAAGGAAAAATTGCAAAACGGATATGAATCATGGTTAAAAGCTTATAATATCCTCTCTTGGGATGATTTTCTACAGCAATTACTATCTCTAGAAGGAGAAGTGGGGAGTCTTATTAGAGATGTAGCTGAATATGAACTTTATTTTAAGTAAGATTAATAAAATATTATAACAAAAATTCCGATATCTTCTAAACATTCAAGATAGTTAGGAAAACAAAGCTGTGTGAATTTGTTCTCTTTCAGGCAATCCTTCGATTTTTATTTTACCAACTAAAATTGTTGGAATAGATGATATATTTGATTGACCTTTGAGTTTTATATTCACACTTTTATACTGGAAAAGACCATCATATTCATCTAGAACTGTTTTAAGGATATTCTCAGCTACGCTGCAATATGGACAGTCTTCCGCAGTATACAATACAATTTCTTTCATTCCATACATGTTTCTAATTTTAATATTAAAAAATCAACAAAAATTTTGGGACTAGCGTGAATGATATGCGAATATTACACTTATCATTTTAACTAATTTTACTGCCATCTAGATTGAATCACAAGAACATGGATTATTGTTACACCTTGGACAAATTTCATCATATTTCCCTTTAAAAGCTGAAGAAACATCAATATTCAGAATATTTGCAATACTTAAGGTCCATGCAATTATGTCAACAATTTCTTCTTTTATTTTCTCTTCATCCTCTAAAAGGACTGACTCAGCTAATTCTCCCACCTCTTCCATTAATTTAAGTACTGTTTTTTCAATTCCTCTTTTACTATCTTTTTCCAAGTATAGATTCTTCATTAATTCTTGAGATTCCTTAATAATTCTCACCCTCATAAATCAATAAAATTCTTAAGCCTGAGGAGCTGTGTAGAAAATATTTCCTACAATAACTGCTATAATTAAGATAACACTAAAAGCTATAACATACCAAGGACCTATTTTGACGCCAGGTAGATCTTCATCATAGTATCTCATCAATCCTGCTCCAGTTGCAGGCATTGGACTAGTGTCTCTTTTCTTCTTCTTCTGAGTACTACTCATTATTATCAAAAATCCCTAATAACTAAACTATATATTATTTTTCATCCTTCACTTTTATTATATATAACAATTAAGAAACCAATAATAGAAATGGCGACCCCGACGCGATTCGAACGCGCGACCACCAACTTTCTTCAATAAACTTGCATTTAGAAGGCTGGTGCTCTATCCAGCTGAGCTACGGGGTCATTATAAGGTTTATCTTCCATCATGATATTTAAATCTTAAACTTTTTGATGTAAGGATTCTTTTTATTCTGTATTCGAAAATTATATATTTGTTTACCAAATCGAAGAATGCTTATGGAATCTTCAAAGCAACTTAGTAAGTTAATCTTAGCAGGATATCAATTAACTCCAGAAGCTTATACTTATATGGTCTCTTTAGATAATATAGAGGAGATAATTGAAGAAATATTATCCTCTAAAATTCAAACAGTTATCTTATCCTTACAAGATATTGAAATCATTTTAAATCAGCTAGAACCAAAAGAAAAGAAAAAAACTGTTGTTGCTGAAGAACCTAAAAAGAAAAAAGAAATTGTAGAAGAAAAAGAATCAAAAATTCAGGAATTGGATACAGAAGAGAAAAAAACACCAAAAACCAGACCTAGAAAGGAAAAATATGTTACAGATTTAGAAATAATAAAATCTCCAAAAATTTCAAAATCTGCAGGAACAATAAAAGATTTTCACCAATATTTAGAGAGTAGATTTCTAAATATAAGTAAGATGTTTTTAAATAGACAATATATAAAAAATAGAGTTAGCATTTCTTCTCTTCATCCAAATAAAAGTAAAGATGAAGTGTCACTTGTTGCAATGGTGTTTTCAAAAAAGAAAACATCACGTGGTAATTATATTTTAGAATTAGATGATCAGAATGACAAAATAACGGCTATTATTAGTTCAAGCAGTAAAAACATTGAATTAGCAAAAAAAGCCGAAAATATTCTAGAAGACACAGTTTTATGCTTTTCTGGAGATTGGAAAGGATTTGGGGATAAAAGTAAACTAGAAGTCAAAGATGTTTATTGGCCAGATATCCCATATGATCGTAAAGCAAATAAATCCTATGAAGATGCTTTTGCACTTTTTATTTCAGATATACATGTAGGGTCAAAGAATTTTGCAGAAAATCTTTTCTCAAGATTAATAAAATTCCTAAATGGTAAACTTGAATCAAAGAAATTGAATGAAGCAGGAGAACGAGTCAAATATTTATTTGTAGCAGGTGATGTGGTTGATGGAGTAGGTATCTATCCGGGACAAGAAAAGGACCTTCTTCAAGAAAACATTCATCTTCAATATCTTCTTTCTGCTGCTTATTTTGAGAAAATACGTAGCGATGTTGAGATAATTATAATTCCTGGAAATCACGATGCTGCGAGAGCTGCTGAACCACAAACACCTATACAAGAAGAATTTGCACCCGAATTATATGCATTAGATAATGTTCATCTCTTAGGTAGTC
>JAEOTG010000116.1 GCA_016839985.1 Candidatus Heimdallarchaeota archaeon
AAGATTTTATTCAAACTAATGTGATATTATCTAGCTTTGCTTCAGTTTAATTTAATGATTGCTCGTTTATTTCAAACGTCAGTTATCGACAAAGTTAAACAGCCATTGCTAAATTATATTTTCAGTTAGCTAAGAGATGAGAAAAATGGATGAGAAATCATCATCAACAATAGATGATATATTTGACAGGTATCTAGACGCTGAAACTTCAATATTCAAAAACAGAGAAGTTTTAAGTCCTCATTATGTGCCTGATATTCTTCCTCATAGAGATGATAAATTTGAAGAGTTAGCAAAGATATTAGCTCCTGCTTTAAGAGGAGGAGCACCATCAAATATTTTTATTTATGGAACAACAGGAACAGGAAAGACTGCAGTCACAAAACAAGTTCTAGCAAAACTAAAGGAAAGAGCTGAATCAAGAAAATTGGCATTCAAATATAGTTATATGAACTGCCAACATGTTGACACAAAATATAGAGTACTAACACAGCTATGTGATGACATTGGTATAGATGTACCATTTACTGGACTTCATTTTGATGTAATTTATCAGAAATTTAGAGATGCACTTGATGATCTTGATACTCTTCATGTAACAGTTTTAGATGAAGTTGATATGTTGTATAGAAAAAGTACAGAATCATTATATGTGCTTACACGTATGAATAGCGATTTAAAAGATTCTAAAATTAGCATCATAGGCATAACCAATGATGTAAACTTCAAAGAAACCTTAGATCCACGTATTCGCAGTAGTTTGAGTGAAGAAGAGATTGTTTTTTCTCCTTATACTGCAGAACAGCTTAATGATATTCTCACTCAAAGAGCTAATGTAGCATTTCAAAAAGGAATACTTGAGTTTGGTGTAATTAATTTATGTGCTGCAGTTGGAGCACAGCAACATGGTGATGCAAGAAGATCACTCGATTTACTTCGTGTTGCCTCTGAATTAGCTGAAAGAAACAGTGATGAGACAGTTACTGAAATACATGTTCGAAAAGCACAACAAGTTATCGAAAGAAATACAGTGATAGAAGTGCTATCATCACTCCCCATACAAACAAAAGCAGTTTTACAATCTATATTCATAGGTGAAGGTAGATCAGAGGAGATAACTACTGGAGATGTTTGTGAGATATATTCGAAGATTTGCAAACTTGTAAAGTTAGATAAATTAACTGATAGAAGAGTTGGTGATTTAATTAACGAACTCGATATGCTTGGTATAGTAACAGCTCAGGTAATTAGTAAAGGAAGATATGGGCGCTCAAAAAGAATCCATCTTACTGTACCACATAAACAAGTAAGAGAAGTATTAGAAAATGATTTTAGATTATCTAAAATCTTTGATATGGATGAAATATAGTAGAGATATTTCAAGAGGGGAAAGGTTTTTCTTTTCGATTGAATAATTTAGCTGAATATTAATGAATGAGTTATATATAGAATGTAAGTATATAATTTCTGGCTCTAAATGTGAAAAATTAATTAAGAATGGAGCTATTTTGATAGAAGATAACAAAATTCTAGAAGTTGATAAAGCTTCAAGTGTTAAGAAACTTCTTGCTGGACATGATAAATTAATTCGTACTAACCACACTGCAATTCCTTCCCTTATTAATGCGCACACTCATCTTCCAGAAACATTACTAAGAGGGATATGTGATAGTGAAAAACTTGTAAACTGGTTATATGATTATATTTGGCTTTTTGAAATGAAAATGACCAAAGAAGATGCTTATTATGGTGCTTTATTAGGGTGTCTAGAACTAATCGAATCGGGAACAGCAGGAATAATTGATCAGTATTTTTATGTTGAATCCATAGAACAAGCAATTAGAGAATCAGGAATTAGAGCTCTTTTGTGTCCATCTGTTTTTGATAATACACCTGAATCAGGAAGCCTTGATAATACTTGGAAATCTGTATCAAAATTCCTAAACACAAGATGCTCATCTAAAGAAAACAATGTTAGATACGGTATTGGTCCTCATGCTCCCTACACTGTCCCAAAAGAGTATTTATACAAAATCTTAGATCTATCCTCAAAATATTCTATACCAATACATATACATCTAAGCGAAACTAAACAAGAAGTTGAAGAAAACGAAGAAAAATTTGGAATGTCTCCTATAGAATATATTCATGATTTAGGCTTAACAAAGGAAAGGATTCTAGGAGCACATTGTGTTCATACAAACAAAAAAGATTGGGAAATAATGAAAACAACTGACTTCACAGTTTTACACAATCCTCAATCAAATCTTAAAATGACTAGTGGTATTGCACCAGTCTACAAGTATATTGAACAAGGCATTAAAGTAGCAGTAGGTACAGATGGTAATGCTTCGAATAATGATTTAGCCATGATTGAGGAGCTTTCAACAACAGCTATGTTACAGAAATATTTTTCTAATGATCCAAAAGTCATGCAAAATGAAACAGTTCTATATTTAGGAACAATAAGTGGACTAAAGACAATTGGTATAGAATCTTCAGGAATTTCAAAAGGATCTGTAGCAGATATAACACTCTTAGGTCTAGACAAAAGTCATTCATGGCCTCAAAATGATCCACTTTCCAATATCATTTATTCCTCTTCAAGCTCAGATGTTACAGATTTAATTGTAAATGGTAAAATAGTGTATCTAGATGGAAAACATCAATTTTTAGATAAAGAAAAGATAATAGAAAAATGTTCATCTATTTCATCTAAAATACTTACTGAAATGAAAAAATAAAAAAATCAGCTATTAAATTATAACCTGGCAATGAAGAATCTAGCCCTTCACTGAAATAGATGTTGAGGATCTTGAGTTCTGAGCCACCTTTCAAATAAATAAATTCAAAATAGTTTCATTTTTTCATTCTAGATTCTTACTATAAGTTTATTTCACAAAGTTTCATTCTTTAGATATTTAGTTGCTAACCCAATTGGATTATTAGGCCTATTTCTCTAAAATATGAGGATTTTGGACTTTTTTGTCATTCTTTTTCTTTTGAGGTTTAAGTATTTCCCTTTCACAAAAATATAAACAATTCAAGAGTGATACAAAGTGAAATACAAACATGATCCCGAACCTGGTGATGAAGACTTAGGTCCTCCATTCTGGCAACCTTAGTTGCCTTTGATTCTTTTTTTATTTAGATAAGAAAACTGTAAAAAATATGCAATTTTTGTAAACGACTTTTAATATAAATACTTTGAAAATACAAATGGTGGATAGCTTGTCTATTGAAGATTTGGCAGTAAAAATTGAGTCAATAAACTCAAAAGAGGATCTTAGAGATATTTTGAAAGATTTATGCCTTTTGTCATCAAATGAAAAATCTAATGAAAAAATAGTGAATTTACTTGATAAAGCAATAGAAAAAAGCAAATTATTAAATGATGAAGAATCTTTTGTAGATTTAATTGGGTATAAGATTCCTCTTTTGTATAGTTATAGAAAAAATATTGTTAAAGTACGAGAACTTATTTCACAAATGAAAAACATTTCAGAAAAAAATTGTTATACTGATAGATTAGCTTGGGCATATTCCTATATTTGGTATGTTGAGAAATTTGAGGGAAACAAAGAAAGAAGTACTGAAGCTATGGAACAAGCCATAGAGTTACTTAATAAATTCTCATATGAAAACGAATACATTTACTATTTTATACGTTACTCCTATGCATTCGAATTATGGATAGAAAATCATGATGTTAATAGTATAGAGATTTTTGAAGAATGTGCGGATTATTTCTTATCAAACCATCTTTATAGAAGTTTATCACAAACACTAGGAATTCTGAGCATTATATATATGAGAACTCATGAAACAAAGAAAAGTCTAGGAATTATTAAAAGAATACTGTCTCCTAAGTCATTATTTGAAGAACTTCCCCTAGACATTCAAGCTATTTCTTACTATTGTGCAGGTTTAGCTCATATGTTAAACATGAATTTAGAATATTCTGAAATATATTTTAACAAATCTTATACGATCTTAAAACCAATATATAAGAAAAGCATTTATCTTAATAATTTTATTACTTTACATTCTCATTTAGCATCTATAAGGGCTTTAAAAGGAAATTTAGAAGAAGCCTATGAAATGGTTAAAGACGCAAATCAACTTCTTGAAGATGAATTTGTTAAGAAAAACCTGGATAAACAGACTAAAATTCAGATTATTCATACGCATAATTTAACTAAATATTATGTAATTTCAAGGTTAAAGTCATTTAATAGTGATGACTATGAAGATTTAATTAATACTATTTATAATAATAGTAAAAACCATTATAGTAATTTTATAATGTTTAGTGAATATATTCTTAGCTCGAAACTAGATTCAGAAAAATTAGAAGCTCTTCTACAAATTAACAATTTTAGTATTAGTACTGTAAAACACATCATTAAATATATGCTTGAAAAGAAAAAATCAAATAAGTTAAGTAATGAGCAAAAACGTTTGAATTGTATTGAAGTTCTAAATGGTCATTTAAAGACAGAAAAAACAACGTTTATTGAGTACGCTTACACAGATCTTCTTTTAGCTCAAGAATTGTATAAATTAAAAAGATTTAATGAAATCTCCCCTCTACTTAGGAAGTATAAGAATCAAATTAACAGAGTTGAAGTTTTGGAAATGAAAATATTCATGGAAGCTTTCATTCAAGTAGGAGCTTTCAACGATGGTGATCCCTTAGGACCTGCACTTCAATATATGGCTATTAAACGTTGCAGACAATACAATTTTTCTAGTTTGGAAAGTATTTTGCTAAATTATATAAACTCACAGAGAATAAATATTCTAAATGTAATATTGAAATAGTTTTTTTTTCTATTTTTTTCTTTTATATCCTTGAAATTCAAACTGCCAAAAAGCATATCCTTCTGAAGCTGAACGTAGTTCAGATGCTATTTGTAAAGAAGACTCAACACTAATTTGACCTATAATTGTTGTCTTTGATGAGTAGTGCTCAGTTTTTTCAATATCGCAGTTAAATCTCTGCGCAACTGTTAAAACAGCTCCTAGATAGTGAAGAGGTGTATAAATAGAAAAAGAGTATATTGGTTCATAAATATTCAAATTGGCTTTTGTAACTGCTTCGTGAATTGTGTTTTTAACTAATGGAACAACTATCTCATAACGCAAAGAGTCATTTTCAAGCTCTTTAATTTCTCTAATAATAACAGTCAATTTTCGTATTGAATATCCCTTTAGTGGTCCTTTCATTATTGCATTCTTAAAGCTGGTTCTTAGCAAATCAAATAATTCTTCGTTTCCGTTATCTAAATCAACTAATAAACAATTTTCTTTATAATCTGAATATATGGATCTGGTTTTATTTTCTTCTGTTGGTTTGCAAGTTATGGTTATTTGAATCAGATTCAGCTGATCTATTTTTGTAAGTGTAACTTCCTCCTCAATCTGTTCTGCTAGGTTAACTTCAGGATTCGAAACTTCAACCTTTATACCTGCTTTTTCAATCTCTCCAGTAATAATCTCAAGTTGAAGTTCACCTATACCATAAATCTTCATTTCTCCTGTGTTTTCATCTGTTGTATAGTTAAAATTTGGTTTAATTAAGAAGAAAATATCTAACATCTTCTGTAATTTGGGTATATCTGAAACTCTAAAAGGTTCAATGCGTTGTGAAATTACAGATTCTTGAAGATAAGGTATATGTTCAAACATAACGTTTGGAAAGTCTTCAGTTTTTTCAACAAAGGTATCTCCAATTTGAACGTTTTTTATACCTATAAGCGCGGCTATATTTCCGGCACTAACAGATTCCATAGTTATAAGTGATTGTCCCTTGTAAATACATACTTGTTGAATCCTTGTAGTTTCTCCTGTTCTTCTGTTATAGATTAGTGATCCTGACTTTAGTGTGCCTGAAAAAACTCTCGAAATTGAGATAATTCCTCTATTATCTTCATACAATAATTTGCCTACACACAATATAGTAGGTCCTTCATCATCGCATTTTATAATCGCTTCTTTTGCACTCTTATCTACGTACTGTGTTATATGCTCAAAACGTTGTTTTTGTCCTTCAAATGGATTTGGCACATTTTCGATAATCGCGTTTATTATTGCTTCAATAATTGGGAAGTCAGATTTTAATTGTTCAATGTTATTTTCTTCATGAAATTCTATGATTTTATTGAATTGAGGTAAAATCTTCGAATATTTTGATATTGCCCATCCATAAAGAGCTGCCCCCATAATAACTGTCCCTTCATCAAATTTAACCTTCCATTCTTTCTTGAAACTTTCAGGTGTATATTGGTTTATTAAATCATTTACCATTTGTATAATGTTGTTTATTCTATTTTCAATTTCTTCTTTGGGTAATTTTAATTCATTGATTAATCTATCTACCTTATTTATGAAGAGAATTGGTTTTAAACACTCACTCATTGCTTGTCTAATCACAGATTCTGTTTGAGCCATAACTTGTTCTACTGCGTCAACTACAATAATAGCTCCGTCAACAAGACGTAGAGCTTGAGAAACCATGCCTGAAAAATCAACATGTCCAGGTGTATCAATTAAATTAATCAAATAAGGTGAATTATTATAATTGAAGATGAAAGAGATATTTGCTGTTTTGATAGTAATTCCTCTTCTTTGCTCTTCTTCAAGATAATCTAGAGCTCTTGCACTACCTGCCATATTTTTTGATATTAAACCACCTGATTGGAGTAAATGATCAGATAAGGTGGTTTTACCATGGTCAACATGACTAACTATGCTTACGTTGCGTATGTTCTCCTTTTCCTTCATAGATTTTGAGATTTGATCAATGTATTTACTCATAGATGTACTTGTATTAATAATAGAAGTTTAAAGCTTTATCATGTTTCTTAATAGTTAACGTTTTAAATTGAAAAACATAATATAGTACAAACAATCACATAATAGAATCTTATCAATTCTGAGGTAATACACATGTATGAAACTAAGGTTCCAGGAACAAGATATACTGTTTCGCTAATGAATGTTAAGGGTCAATGGATGATTCAGATAAAACTTGATGATATAGTTGAAGCAGACGTTCTTGTAAAGGATATTAGTGAAAGAGGTATTCGTGAAAATATTAAATCAGTTGTCTCGGAAGTTAATTTATATGTAAATGACTTCATGCTTGATCAAATAACAAAAGAAATCACAGAGCAAGCACAAATATTATTTAGAGAAGTTGAAGCCACAGTTGTAAGAGAAACTCACAAAACTCATACAGAAATGACAGCAGTTGAGGAAACAATAATTCAAATAGTAAAAAGAATAGAAACTTTAGAAGAAAGGATACGAAGGTTGGAAAATGCTTTAGCTCAACGAGAAGCAACTTAATTTCTCTTTTTTTGTTTAATAATGATTTAGTTTTTTATTACTAAAAACGAAATCTTCTTAAAACCCACAAAACCTTTTGTACAAAAGGTGACGTAATGGCTCAACGAGCGCGAATTAAACTAATAGGCAATGATCCTCATTCATTACAAAAAATATGTGGTCAGATTCAAAAGATAGCAGAAAGAACAGGAGTACGAATAAAAGGACCAATTCCTCTTCCATCAAAAAGAATTGTTCTTCCTGTAAGAAAGTCTCCTTGTGGAAATGGAACAGCAACATATGACCATCTAGAAATGAAATTACATAAAAGAATCATCGATATTGATGCAGAAGAAAAAAGTATGAGACTTCTAATGAGGATTCATGTCCCTGAAGATGTACACATTGAGATAGCCATTGAAAGAAAATAGTTTTCTTAAACAATTCTCTTATTTTTACAATAATGCGCTTTTTAGAATTCTAAAGCTTAATTTTATAATTTGGATAGAAATTTTTTAAATATAAAATAAATTCTTCTGGTTCGTTAAAGCTGCTTTTTATGAAATCTGAATTATCACAAAAATCTATCATAGCATTGAAATAATTCTTAATCTCATTCTCTGATATTAGAATATTATAAGGAGTTTTTAATTCACCAGTAAAAATTTTTGAATATAAAAGTTCCTTAAGAGTGACTAACGAAGATTTTGAGACATCTTTCCAAAAATTGAACGTAATCTTTCTAAATGATTCATATAGATTATCCACTACTTCCATTTGTTGAGTGATAATTTGTGAGAAATTATCTATTTTATCATGGTGAAAATCTCTAATTTCAACAAACTTATGCCAAAAATGATTTTCAGGAAGTATATCAATGGATTCAACTAAGAAATTTGTTTCTTTCATTTGTCCTATTATTCTTACAACTTTACCCATATTTCCATTAATATTCTTTTCGAGTCTTTCTTTATCTTGTGTTAAAACAATACATCTTTCTGTCTGATAGGGGGGAATAAATTGTTCGATTTCTAAAATAGTATTATTGTTGCTATTATCTATTAATTTCACAATCCCTGTAAGTATTCTTTTCTTTTTTTCATTCACATTGTAGTATGTCTTTAGTCTAAGTTTTATGTTTGCTTTGCCAAATTTACCATCTGTTATCACAATTTCTTCCTTTTTGTTTTTAATACAGAAACCTTTCTCAATAATCAAATTTAATCCAATAATAACATTTTTTGAAATATCAAGATCCTTTAAACTGTAATTATGTACTTGATTCTTAATTCCTAATTTTCCATAAATCCCCCATTTGCTAAATTGAACTGTAAGTATTTCGCCTTCTATATACTCAATTGTTTTCCCTGGTTCTAGAATTAAATTTTCTTGATTAGCACTCATTCAATTATTTATTATAAAGAATAATATAAAAACTTGCTATGAATTTAGAATTTACAAGTTTAATGATTTAATTTTTTTAACGTTCTGTTTTAGAAAATCATATATTGATTGAATCTTTTGTTCAGGAATATAATCAGAATCAATTAAATAGATTTCAATTTCTTGATAATCCATTTTTTTAATAAATTTCAAAGTCTCATCTTTTGCTAAAAGAAGAATTTCTTCAGATAAATCAAGGGAAAAAACAAATTGACTAAAAGGGTAGGTTTCTGATAATTCAATAGGAACTAAACCTAGAAAAGGTAAGAAATATACTATGTCCATATTTTCGATTTTTTCTTTAACCAATTTTCTGATTTTAGCGTTAAATTTGAATATTTCCAAAGGATTTTTCTTTCCAGATGAAATTAAAATTAATAATTTAGAGCTTTTTGGGGAATAATTTTGTAATATTTGTTTCCTTGCTTTAGATAAGTCTGGTCGGTAAAAGGAACTTTCATTGAAAATCTTCAAACCAATTTGTTTTGTAGATGGTGTTCCAAGTTCCCAAAACTCACTTGGAATTTCTTTTAAAATATACTTAAAAGCCCTATATAATTTTGGATGAGATTTTGATCTTAGTTCAAGTAATTCCCATAATCTCCCCTCTTTTAAAGATACACGGACTTGCTTGATTTCAGCTGAAGAAGCATATAAATTGTGTTCAGCAAGTCTTTTTATTCTTGTTTCTTCTTCTTCCTCTAGTAACTCTTTAGGTGTCCATCTAGAGCAAACTTCACAAGGACATGGAAATTCGATTAAATCATCAAGATGATAGGTACCTGTTGAGCTCATGTATCTTTTTTCTTTTGCATACAAAATATACGCTGCACTATCAAAAACATCACAACCTAGAGCAACAATAAATGGAAAAATCATAGGGTGACCAGCACCAAACAAATGAAATGGAATATTATGAGGAAGATGCTCTCTGGCTACCTTTATCATTGAAAATAAGGTTATGTAATCATATTGTGCCATTATAGGCACAACACTTCCAAGGGCATGAAGACCGAAATATTTTGTATACTCTTTTCTTTTAATTTCATCGATATATTTTCTAATCAATTGAGTGTTTTTTCCACCTTGAATAGGTAAGGTCCAAATAATGTTTTGATTATTCTTGATGAAATCTAATGATATTTTTATTCGATCAATTGTTCCTTCCATTTTTTCTTTAGCTTCTTGAAAAGTATCAGTAGGGGGAGTTGGTATGTCTAGAATAACTCCAACATCAGTATCTAAGCTTGCTTGTATTTTGAGAGATTGTATTGGATCAATTTCTACGTCTCCATAAGCCAATATTTGATATGCTCCGCTGTCCATCATTACATTTCCTTCAAATTGTAGGAATTCATGTATGCTTTTCTTACCATCAGGCATTCCAAAACGTTTGAGAAAAAGATATGCGCTTGTAATCACAAAATTAAACCCAAATTTGTTCATCATATCTTTTGCTGATACTATATTGTCTCTTGGATCAAGGACAGGGACAAATGTAGGTGTTGTTACATCCCCTTTTGGCATTTTATAAATCCCAGATTTTCCATGCAAATCTTGTGTTAGTATTTCATACATGTTTTACACCTACAGTCCACTAAAAAAATAGAAAAAAGGTGCCTTTAACTTTATTGTTAATCTTGAGTAGCTTTGTATTTATCAAAAATCTTCTGGATTCTCTCTGAAATGGGGCCGGTTCCTTTTACTCCCTCTTCACTCACTGTAAATCTATCAAAAACTTGTATTATAGCAGCTTCTTCAATAATTTTAACATTTTGGGGTTGAAACATTTGAGAAAGTTCGCTTGCTAATCCAAC
>JAEOTG010000117.1 GCA_016839985.1 Candidatus Heimdallarchaeota archaeon
GTCCCAATTTATTCTTGGGGGAATTTAAAGTGGGCTATTGCGGTAAACGAAGAGGATATGGTTATAGGTTATGGTGTTATCTTTCGAAATATCAAGTATGATAATCTGGATAGTGCATGGTTTGGTATCTATGTTGCAGAAAATCAAAGAAGAAAAGGATATGGAACAGAGATATTAAAACAATTAATAAAATCACAACCAGATATAATAAAAAGAATCTCTACTACAACAATTGAAAAAACAGAAGGAGAATCATTCCTCAAGAGATTTAATAAAGAACCTGTTTATACTGAAAAACTCTATCATGCAGATCTAACAGATTTCAATATAGTTAATGTTGAACAAGAAGCTAAGAATCAAAGGGAATTAACAAAATCAAAAGGTTTTGAGATTATTTATGTTGATAACGCTGAATTTACATCTCATGTTAATTATCCAGAATATATCGAAATGAGTGAAAGAATAGACAATGATATGCCCAGAGAAAATCTTTCAGATGAAGATATAGTTTTTTCAGAGGAACGTTATAATGAGAGATATGCTAAAGGAAAAGAATATGGTGATAGATATATGACTTTCATTGCAATTCATTCTGAATCAGGAAAACTTAGTGGATTAACAACAACAAGAATTAATAGATTTCAATCATGTATCGCTCATCAACAGGATACAGGTGTTTTAACAGAATATAGAGGTAACGGACTAGGTTTAGCTTTGAAATATCAAATGCTAGAAAAACTTCTACTAGAAACAAATACAAAATTCTGGACAACAGGAAGCAATCATAAGAACATCCATATGATTAGAATTAACAGAAAATTAAATCATGAGTTTTGGAAAAAAAAGAATGTATATGAGTATGACAGAAAGGAATTAGAAAAACAACTTTCATTATAAATTCAACTATTTTTCTCAAATAAGGTAATATATAAAATAAATCATTCCATTTTCTTAAATTGAAATGTGATTTTAAGTTGATATTTAGAATTAGTAAAATAATTCCTAAAGGAAAATTAAGAAAACTATTGGTTTTGTTGAATCTGGTATGTCTCCTTTATGCTTTTGGATTTTCATATGATGTATTTTCGCTGGTTGAACCTATCAATAATGAAACCTCTCCATTGAGCATAACAAACATTTACATTGACTCAGATGATGATTTTACTAGTTATGCTTTTCCAGGAAATGGAAGTGAAAATAATCCATTCTTAATTGAAAACTACATTCTTACTGGAAGTCAAAGCAATCCGACAGTTATTGAGATCAAAAATACTTCCAAATTTTTTTCTATAAAGAATTGTTCAGTATTTGCTGGTCAAATCGGAGTTTTGATATCCAATGTATCTGAAGGGAATGCAAGGATAACCAATTGCTCTTTTAGTGATTTCATAAATTCTTCTATCTATCTGTATAACACTGCTGATATTAAAGTATCAAACAATTCGCTCATAAATTCAAATAGAGGAATAATTTGTGATAACTGTTTTTTTTCAAATATTAGTTATAACTATTTTTCATCATGTAATCTTTATTTTGATTGTAATCTTTCTTCTTTAGTCTCTCATATTGTAGAAGGAAATTTTATAGATGGAAGAAAAATTGAGTATTTTCTATCAATTCAAAACCAGATAATTTCAACAGATGAACTAGGACAATTAGTATTAGTAAATTGCTCTCAGATTTATATTCAAAGTATATCTATTGACTTTGAAGTCAATATTCTTTATTGCTACAATTGCACAATAAAAAATAATAATTTCAGTTTTCATGATGCACAGCTTGAAGTGATTAATTCAGATACAATTAAAGTTGAGAATAATATTTTCACCGATTGTTTGAAAGCTATTATTTTCTCTAAATCAGTGAATTGTATAGTTTTTGATAACCATTTCAACTATTGTCATAATGGGATTTTTCTGCACAATAGTACTGAAATTGAAATACTCAATAATAATATTACTCAATCTAGATTTGTTGATAGTATAGGAGTAGGTTCAGGAGTTTTCTTAGACAATTCACAAAGCATTTTGATTCAAAATAACATCATTAAATCTTGTGGAGAATCAGCGATTAATGTAACAAATTCTCCAAACACAATAATAATAGGAAACTCAATAATTAACAATTTTTTCGGGATTTATTTAGAGAGTCAAGAAAATGGTATAAGTTACACCTTTTATGGAACTTATGTTTTCAATAATAATATATTCAAGAACAAGTATTATGGAATTTATGCAAAGAATAGTAAGTATCTGCATTTTTCAGCAAATAAGATCAATAATAATTCCTATCTTGGTGTGTTAGTAGAAAACTGCAGATCTTCTTTAATAGAACATAACTTCTGTTCTTGGAATAATAATGATGGATTTTTAATTAAGAATTCAGTAAAGATTCATTTTCAATATAATATCATAAAAATGAATAATAATAATGGAATATTTATGATGAATTCTAGCTATTCTATTATTTCATACAATTTTTTCGAAGAAAATAAGAAATATGGATTATCTCTTGATTACAAAAGTTCAGAAAATTCTATTCATCACAACCATTTTTTGTATAACAATTATGCAGGAACTAGTCAAGCAAACGATGATGGATTTGAAAATCATTGGTTTTTAGAAGAAATACAACAAGGTAATTATTGGAGTGA
>JAEOTG010000118.1 GCA_016839985.1 Candidatus Heimdallarchaeota archaeon
ACCACGCTAGATCTAATCCTGTGGATTAAACAATAAATGATTTTTTTGTAACTAACCAAAATGAAACCATTAACGAAGCAATGGATATAATAAGTGATTTTGGTGAAGCATTTATTTTCATTGGGATTCTAGCAATTCTCTATTATGCTTGGGATAAAAAGAAAGCTTTCAGAGGTATAGTTGTTACTGTATCCGCTGCTGTTCTTAATACTGTTGGAAAATATTCTTTTCGACAAGACAGACCTTTTCCTGAAGAAGCAAGTTATGGTTTACCTAGTGGTCATGCACAAGTATCATCATCGTTCTGGGGAATTTTAGCAGGATTAGTTAAGAAATGGTGGATGATAATATTAGCTATTGTTTTTTCCTTCCTTATCAGTTTTTCAAGAATTTATCTTCTAAGACATTGGTTTACAGATGTATTAATGGGAATTGGAATAGCAATTGTGATAGTATCCACCTTCTTATTGTTAGATGAACAGTTAACAAATCACATTAACAAACAATCCAATGTTAGAAAGTTACTATATATTACAATTATGTCAATTGTTCTTATTCTACCAGTTATTCTGTTACAACTAGATTTTGGAACAGTAGGAATAGAAAATATATTTGAAGATCTGAACATCATTTTATTCTTCATAGCTCTAAGCATTTGTTATTTGTTTGAAGAAAAGCTTGTTAATCATAATAATGAAGTAGATAAAAAATGGAAAGTAATAGTCAGAGTTCTTTTTGGTTTAGCATTATCAGGTTTATTCTATGGTTTTACTCAAATCATGGATGAACTTGGTGATGAAAATGTAATTACTCCTATTGCGACCTACATTATTAATCTAATAGGTTACACTCTTTTAGGACCGTTACTTATACTTCTTATTCCATGGATAATTAAAAAACTAAAAACATAAAAAGGAAGAAAGAGTTAAAATTCTTTCTTTTTACAATTTAAATTTATTCGAATTCTTTTTGCTTTTTCTCTTTTTTATATAGCGTTTGTAATTCGTCTACTTTTTGCTTATTAAGTGGGTAAATTAGTAGAAACACTATTCCAATAATAAGAGCTCCTGCTGGGAAGAAAGAGATTAGAGATTTTAATCCTGTAATCAAATCAACAGAAACAACTTCTGGATCAAACAATGACCATCCATAGCTTGATAGTATAGCACTAACTGAAACTATAGCAAAGATTGATGAAAGTCTTATTACTAGTGCATGTACTCCATAATATGAAGCTTCTCTTCGTTGTCCTGTTTTTTGTTCATCTTCATCTGCAATATTTGAGATATTTCTATCAATGAAGTATGGAGAACCTGCCAAACCAATACCGTTCAGAGCCATCATCACAATTGCAATCCAGTAGTTTGTAACAAAGAATAGAGGGATAAGAACAGCTACCCAGTATGCTTGTGATATGACAAAACCAATCTTACTACCAACTTTAGAATCCACAAAGGACCAAAATACAACACCAGGTGCTGAGCTTACGAAAGCAACGAGTAGAAGTAAAACAACTAGCATTGAATTACTTTCCAATAAAACAAACTCTGAATAGATAGGCATTATCATTGGAAAAATAGCAAATACATACCAATTCATTAATGAGCATAAGATGAAAACAACAAACTTCCAATTTTTTAAGCTATACCAAATTGATTGGAAGACTCCATAAGTTTCTTTCTTCTCTAGCTCTTCTAATGGAGGTTCTTTAACTCCCCATTTTATGTTGATAAAAGCTGTTATGAAAACTATTGCTCCTAAAACAGCTCCTGCAATCCAGTAATTGTAGATGTTTTGTTGTGTCTGTTCAGTTAACTTAGGGATGAATAAAGTTGGTACACCCATTCCTAGAATTAGACCAAGTACCATAAAGATTCTTCTTCCTGCACCAGCTTCTTCTCTTTCTCTATCAGTACGAAACATCTCTGGATAGAGAGAAGTTCTGTTCAAAGAAAATGCAGTATAGATTGTGTCAAAGAGACAGATTATCAGAAAGAAGTATATGGATACCCATACAGGATGTGTAGCTGCAGTAGCAAAAGGTGTAAAGAGGAAGAACATAATCAAAGAGAGAGGAATCCATGCAACTATCATCCAAGGTCTACGTCTACCTCCACCAAATCTCTTTGTTCTAGTTTTATCAGAGAAACCACCCAAGATAGGATCATTAAAAGCATTATAGATTGACCAGAGTATATAGATAATCATTACATGTTGTACTTTTATTCCTATTACAGCATAATAAAAAGTAAAGATGAGAAATGAAAATCCTTGATATGCTACTGCGTCTGTAATTTCACCAGTTGCAAAAGCTAAGTTAAATTTCAGGGGTACTTTTAATTTTGAAAAACGCTTTTTCTCTTCCATAACAGATGTGTTTTGAGACTAAAATAAAAACTTTATTGGATTTTCAAGGAAAAAAGGAGAATTTAACTTAAATCTTCCAATTTTATTTGTTCGAGATATTTCTCTCTCTTTGCAGTCATATATGCAGGAATTGGAACATCCCACCAACCCCATGCAGGAGATCCTGTGTACCTTGGATCTCTGTTAACTAGTATTTCTATTACAGCTGGTCCTTCTTGCTTGAATGCTATTTCTAATTTAGGTTTTATCTCTTTGGTTTTAGAAATTCTTGTTGACCAGCAACCAAAACCTTTTGCAATATCAGCGAAATTAGGAGAGTAGCTTTCACCTTTATAATCGGTAAACTCAGTAGCATAACCTCTTTCTTTGCCATATGCAGCTCTTTGCAAATCTGTTATAGCAATCCACCCAGAATTGTTTAAGATGACAATAACTACATTAAGATTAAGTTGTTTTGCTGTATGTAATTCTTGCATTGTCATCATAAAATCTCCATCTCCAACAAGACCTATTACTTGTTTGTTTGGTTTTCCTAATTTCGCACCAATAGCTGCAGGAACTGTGTAACCCATTGTTGAAAACCCTCCAGCTGTAATGCATGTATATGGTTCATAAAATTCTATTTCTTGTAACATCTGAGCTTGAACATTACCAGAACTAGTTACGATTACAGCATCTCGATCAAGAAATTCACGTACTTCTTCCAAAACACAAGAAATCATGACTGGCTCTAGATTAGGTATTCTCCAATCTTTCAAGAATTTCTTCCATTCTTCTTTTAGTTTATGTATTTCTTGAAAATATTGTGTTTCTAGATAATTTACTGGCGTATAAAATTCTATTAGTATATGAAGAAGATCTGCTAGAACAGCTTTAGCATCTCCTATAATTCCCACATCTGTTGGATAATTTTTGCCAATTTCGTGAGGATCAATATCAATATGTATTAATCTAGTATCTTCATCTCCTTCCCCAAAATTCCAAGCAACACCTTTCCTATATGAACAAGTTGATTCATCAGCAAAACGAGTACCAATAGCTAAGACTACATCAGCTTTTTTACTTAGTTCAATACCGATTTTAGTTCCTTTCGAACCAGTAGCCCAACCAAAAAGTGCATGATCATTAGGGAACGCATCTTTTGCCATCATTGACGCAAGAACTGGAGCACCTACAAATTCAGCTAATTCCTTTATTTCTTCAAAAGCGCTTGAAGATACAACTCCTCCACCCAACCAGATTAATGGTCTTTTAGCACTCATTAATAATTCTGCAGCCATTTTAATAAGATCAATATCACCTCTTGGTCTAGATAATGTTTTTCTCTTTTCTGGTTTTGGTATTTCACTAGTAATAAAATCACATTGAACATCCATTGGAAGATCTATATGAACAGGACCTCTTCTACCTGACATCATTATGTTAAAAGATCTTTGAATTACTTTAGGTATTTGATCAGCTGATGCAATTTCGAACGATCTCTTAACAATAGGTTCAAGAATCCTAGGCAAAGCACTATCTTTTTTTCTTTCGATTTCTTGGAGAACACCTACTCCTCTCATATGAACATGAGTATCTCCTGTTATCACCAATACTGGCATAGAATCTACATAAGCATCTGCTAATCCAATAGCAGTATTGATTGCTCCTGGACCAATACTAGTAAAAACAGCTAATGGTTGACCTGTAACTCTATAGTAACCAACAGCCATGTGTACTCCTGACATCTCTTGTTTAGGTTGTATAACCTTGATCTTATCTTTATATCTATAAAGAGCATCAGTTAAACCTAAACAACCATGTCCAGGGATACCTAAAACAAATGGAACATTTTCTTTTATCAAATATTCAACAATAACTTCTGAACCTGTTAGTTCTTTCTTCGTTTCTTTGCTCATTCTGTTCAAAAGCAGTTTAAATTTCCTTTATATTATTTTTTCTGCTTAAAAAAAAGATTGGATAGACTATCTTTAATGTCTATCACTTAGTCCCTCATTCTGCTTCTTACAGTTAATACCGCTAACACAAAGAATAGTAGACACATACCAGCTACAACTGTGAAATCTAACCACAATTCTTTGAATCCCCAACCTTTCAGCATGATTCCTTCAAAGAGATTAATACCGTAAGTTAGCGGAACAATATAAGAAACTGGTTGTAACCATCCAGGTAGACTAACAATCGGTACTAACATTCCACCCAATGCCATACTTGGAAGTGCAGTTAAAGGTGCGAATTGTATTGCTTGTAATTCATTCTGTGCAAAGTTGGAAAGAAAAACTGCCATAAATACATGAGCTATGCCAAATAGTAAAGCTGCAAAAATGAGTAAAAAGACATTACCTTGAACTCTTGCTCCAAATACAAACACTCCAAAGATAAGTACGAGTGCTATCATTAAGAATGCAATAAGTAATATTCCTATTACATATCCTAGCAATCTTTCAGATGATCTTAATGGTGTAGAATACAGTCTATCTTGGGTTCCCTGTATTTTCTCTCTAACAATAGTTATCAAACCGACTATTAAAAGCAAGAATATGAGCACAAATGCTATCACAGAAGGGATACCTACATCTAAACCTGTAAATTCTGCTCCATCATGAGCAAGTATTTGCACAACATTGATTCCTTTTTCTCCTAACGCAGAATCTAGAGCATCATGGATAGCTCCTAAGATACTAGCTCTAATAGTTGGTTTTGTTGCATCGATATAAACAAACAATTTTACAGTTTCATTATCACCTGTTAGCATTTTAACAACTTGCTCTGAAAAATTAGCAGGTATTAATACTGCTGCATAATAATCACCTTGCTCAACTGCATCAATACCTTGAGCATAATTTCCAAAACTTACATCAACACTACTATCATTTAATAGAGAATCTGTTATATTCGGTCCTAAATGCAAAGCTATTGGTGGAATAGGATGAGTATAAAGATTATCTTGATTATCAACTAAAATTGGGACATTTTTAACTTCGCCAGTAAAGGCTAAACCAAATATAAGCATAACTACAATTGGGACAACTGATAAAAGAGCAATTGTTCTACGATCTCTTCTTAGTTGATTTATTGTTTTAAAAGCTATAGCAAGTGTCCTTTTAATAGAGAAATTAAGATTTTTAGGTTTAAATTCATCATCGTTTTTCTTAATCATCTATAATTTCACCTTCACTTAATTTAATGAAAATCTCTTCAATCGTAGATGCATTGTGTTTAAGCTTAAGTTCTTCAGGAGAACCTTCTGCAATTAACTTCCCAGATCTCATCAATCCTATTCTATCTGCTCTTTCAGCTTCATCCATAACATGGCTAGTTAATACAAGTGTAATTCCATCATCCTTTAATGATCTGAAGTATTCCCAGAAAAAGGTTCTAAGAACAGGATCTACTCCTACTGTCGCTTCATCAAAGAAAACAATTTTTGGAGAATGAATCAATGAACAAGCAATACTTGTTCTTCTTTTCATCCCACCTGAAAGGTTCTTTACAGTTACTTTTCTTTTCTCTTCCAAGCGTAAAATTCTGAGAAGTTCTACAAAACGTGGTTCAAACTCAGTTTTTGACATACCATAGATACGTGAAAAAAATCGAACATTTTCTTCTAAACTTAAATCCTCATAAATCGAATAATCTTGTGGTGCGATACCTATATAACTTGTAATCAAACGTCTGCTTTTTGGTACTTCATATCCAAAAACTTTGATTTCACCAGAAGTGGGAAATAAGGCCCCACTAATCATATTAAGAGAAGTAGTTTTTCCGCTTCCATTAGCACCTATTAATGCATATATTTCCCCTTTTTTAATACGAAGATTCAGTCCATCAACAGCTTTAACCTTACCTGTCTTGTATATTTTTACCAAATCTTTTGTTTCAATAACATATTCTTCTTCAATAGTCATATTATCACAAAATTTTGTTTTTAATACGATATAACATATCTACTATTACTACTACTAGTAGTATTGTATTTTTAAATGTTTCAAGTAATTGCTGCAGAAATTTAAAATTTAATTCTAACACTTAAAAAAGAGGAAAAGGAAAGAGAATTTCTATGATCTTTCTGGTTGAGGTTTTAAACCTAGAACTTCACCATACCCATCCATATCTAGGAAACCATGACCACTAATATTGAAGAGTATTGTCTTTTTCTCTTTGTTTTCTTTGCATTTAATTGCTTCATCTATTGCACATGCAACGCTATATGCTGATTCAGGTGCAGGTAGGAAGCCTTCAGCTTGAACAAATTCTCTTGTTCTTTGGAAAACGTATTTCTCATCTGCAGGATATGCAACTGCATCCAAATGTCCAGTATTTCTTAAAAGACTCAAAATTGGAGAACTTCCATGATATCTTAGACCATCTCCGTAGATTGGCACCATTGTAACTTGATGACCCAAAGTATACATTTTCAGCATTGGTGTCATTTCAGCATGATCTGCAAAATCATACTTGTATTCTCCTTGCAAGTTAGGGGCAGCTTCACTTTGAGCAGCAATGAATTGAATTTCCTTATTCTTTGTCAAAGCTTCACCCATCCAGGGAAGTGCTATACCTCCAAAATTACTTCCACCGCCTAAGCATGAGATTACCTGGTCAGGATATTCACCAGCAATTTCCATTTGCTTCATTGTCTCCAAACCGATTATAGATTGATGAAGAAGTACATGATTCAAAACGGAACCCAAACAATAAACAGCTTTAGGATCTTTTTTTGCATCTTCTAATCCTTCAGAAATAGCAATTCCTAACGAACCATTGTGGTTAGGATCTTCAGCATGGAGTTTCTTTCCAAACTCAGTTTGAGTACTTGGTGATGCAAATACATCTGCACCAAACATTTGCATGAATTTCAATCTTTGAGGTTTCCACCTATAAACAGCTCGAACCCAGAAAACTGTGCAGTCCAATCCTACCAAACTGGAAGCATATGCAAGAGCATTTCCCCATTGACCAGCACCTGTTTCAGTTGTTAATCTCTCAAATCCTTGTTCTTTAGCATAGTAAGCTTGTGCAAGTGCTGTATTAACTTTATGACTTCCTGTGGGACTGTAAAATTCTGATTTGTAAAACAGCTTTGCTGGTGTCCCTAGTTTCTTTTCAAGATTCATAGCTCTATACAGTGGCCTAGGTCTACCTGCAGCTAAGAACAGATTTCTTATTCCTTCAGGAATTGGTATCCATCTTTCAGTAGACATTTCTTGTTTTAAACATTCACCAATTAGTAGATTGGGAAGATCATCAACTCTTGAATATCCTTCTGGAGGATCCATTGGAGGAGGGAGAGGTTCAGGTAAATCAGGGAGGATATTATACCATTTATCGGGTAATTCTTCTGCTTTTAGAATAATAGCTCTATCGTCTGTCATTTTCTAAACCTTGTTTTTGACTATGCATTCTATCAACTGATAATTATAAACATTCCGCAGATATGTTTAAAAAAAGAATTGGATGATTATGATACTAAAATAGGTGAAACATATGAAGGACTTAGTAAAAGAAGTTAGAGAAGTAATGAAGAAGAACATGTGGTTGGTTCTTTCTACAACAAATGAAAAAGGAAATCCTCAAAGTTCGGTAATCGTGTATAAAAGTGATGGAAATGCTATCTATTTTACAACTGGAGTTAATACACTAAAAGCACGTAATATTCGAAGAAACAATAATGTTTCTGTTACAATCCCCTTTAAAATGAATCTTTTGCACAAACTTATACCAGCCCCTCCTGCCGAATTACATTTCAAAGCAAAAGCACAATTTCTTGAAAGAGAAAGTGAAGAAGTTCAAACTATGTTAGCTAGAATACTTAAGTATGAAGAGAAATCTGGGATTAGCTCAGATACAGTTTATATAAAATTAACACCTGCAAAGAAAATTGCAACATATGGTGTAGGAATCAAGCTTATGCAATTGAGATTTCCTGAGAAAGCTAGAAAAATAGTAAACCTTGATTAAATCTTATCGAGAAGTTTCTACTTCTATCCATCGTTTTCTTGTTAGCTAGTAAGAGAAAATCTTCCTTATATCATACTTCTCAACAATAGCTTTCATTTCTTTATCTGAAGGTTGCTTCTCGAATCGTTTTGCAGCATCCAATATCTTTGGAAGAATCTGCATATCTCCAGCAGTGATAACAAAACTATTTGGAAGACCCATTGACCAATGTAATGCTTTATCAATGGCATCTTGGGTTTCTAACGGTTCATAGAAATATGTGTTATAGTTTTTTGATCTTTCTTCCCAAGGCCGTCGAGAAACTGATTTGATGGTTTGCACTGCTACATTGCGTTCAATGCATAACTCGATTAATTCTTTGAAATCATTCTCATAGCGAGGATTTTGCATCATTATATAATTATGGGGGAGTAAGACTGAATCGAAATCAAATCGTTCCAAACTACATTTGTGCATTGCTGGTACTTTGCTTCCGTGACCTGTTACACCTAGAAATCTCACTAGACCTTGATTACGAGCTTCAATGAAAGCAGTTAATGTACCTTCAGAACTCATCGCTCTTTCCCATCCCACTGGATTGGTTAAACCATGCATCTGCCAGAGATCTATATAATCAACTTTTAATTGTTTCAGAGAACGCTGAAGATCATCCCAAGCTCCTTTGTATGAACGACTTCTAGTCTTGGTTGCGAGGAAGAAATCATCGCGATGCTTCTCCATCCATTGACCAATACACTTTTCTGAATTGCCATATCCGAGTGCAGTGTCAATATGATTTATACCACATTCTAGAAGAATATCAAGTATACCATCAGCTTCTGCTTGTGTTGCTTTGCTTAATGCGTACCCACCAAAAATTATTCGAGTACTTGCATGTCCAGTTCGACCAAATTGGTTTTTGTTAATCATTTGTTGATGTCTCCTTGATATTGTCTTAAGTATTAGCAATCAGATATTTGGATAATTTCTTTGATAAAGCGACAATAGCTAAAATAGGTGGCATTCCAAGAGGGCTTGGAAAAACACTTGCATCACTAACAAATAAGTTAGAGATAGAGGTTTCTTGATTCTTATCAACAATCTTACCAATAGGAGCAGTACAGCAAGGATGCCCTGATTCATATACACCTCTAGTTATTGTCTCTGGTTTTGCTCCAGATGCTATCAATATTTTTTTATTTATTTCGTGAGCTTCATCTAAACTCGCTTGATCTTTCTTAGTCAGAGATTTTATTATAGTTCCATCATTTCTAACTTCTCCAGTTATTTCATCTCTAATTTTAGTCATCATACCAATTAATCTCTTAGCTTTTATTTTTCTAGCCTTGATCAATGACTTAAGTTGATTTAAAACCTTAAACTGATCAGGTTCAAAACTAAAAAGATCCCTAACCAAGGTAAGTGTAGGATACATATATGGAGCTGGAAACAATCCTTTATCCTCAATGAATTTATCTAAATATACAGCAAGAATAGGTTCATTTTTCATGCCAAAATCTTCTGTATATCCGAAAGTTGATTGAAAAACATCACCTGCTATTCCTTTACCTGCTTCCTTGATTCCTGAATTTTGAAGGATTCTAGGAGTTTCAAGAGCTCCAGCAGAAAGTATTATATTTTTTCCGTATATTTCTTTAGTAGATTTATTATTAACAACAGTTACACCAACAGCTTTTCCGTTTTCTCGAACAATTTTAGTCACTTCAGTATTAAGGAGTAAGTCAGCACCATTTTGAACAGAGCTGTCAATAAATTCCAAAGTAGTCCATTTAGCACCTGTAGGACATCCATACATACATATTCCGCAAGCTATGCATTTACTAAAATCAACACACTTAGGTGTTGGTTTCATCTCCCATCCCAAGGATTTTGATCCTTCAATTATTCTTTTTGTTCCTTTTCCAATAAGATGAGATGGCATTAGTTCTACTTTTAGATCTTTCCTTGCGGATTCTAACTCTTTTGATAGATCTATCTTCCATTCTTTTAATATTTTGTCAGGAGGTGTTACAGCATTTCCCATTGCTACATAGGAAGATCCACCAAGGATTCTAGCTCTACCAAACCAAATCCCTCCGTCTGATCTTATTAGTTTCTTTTCCTTATCAAGAAAAACCTTGTTTATAACCTTAATTTCACCCGTTTCTGTAAACCTAGGACCATATTCTAGGATGAGAACTTCTTTATTCTTTTCAGATAGTTCTTTGG
>JAEOTG010000119.1 GCA_016839985.1 Candidatus Heimdallarchaeota archaeon
AAGCAGTACCATCACCTCCCATTGATACTAGATTTTTGTATCCTTCTTCTATTGCTTTTTTTGCTATCGTTACTTCATGAGCAGGTTTTTTTGTTACCTCATACTCAAACACACCGAAATAATCCTTTATGATTGGTAGCATTTTATTGAACTTCTTACCAGCTTTTCCTGATTTAGAATGAGGATTAAAAATCACAAATAAATCCGAAGCCATAAATTATGAAAGTTCTTGAGTTATATAAAAAATTAATCCAGAAGATGTTATTTCTGTTTTTTTTGTCTCATTATAGAAAACAAAAGAATCAAATTAGCTAATATCCCAACAAGAAATATGTGATAGAAAACTGCATTAATAATCTTTTATGTTATTTATGTTTTATGCTGCGATAATTGAATCCAATTTCCATCTATATCTTGAAATGTTGTAATTAATGTTGGTACTACATCATTGATTTTTTCTACTCCATAGAATTTAATTCCTTTGGATTCAAGTTTTTCTATAGCATCATTAATGTCAGCAACTTTGAAAGAGATTATAATAGACTGTTTTTCAACTTCTGATGGTTTCTCTCCTATTGAATCTAATGCAAATCTAGTAGGAAAATCATTTTTTTCAAAACTGAATTCTTGCCAGTGTAAATCTGGTGTTGAAAAACTGATTTCAAGTCCTAAGGTTTCCTTATACCACTTAGCAAGTTTTACTAGATTCTTAGTATGAATAAAAACTACATCAATTCCTATAATTATTTGATCGTTATTCTGGTTTTTCATAACCATATCTATCTACAATTATTTTCAACTTAGAGTATATTTTTATTTTTTCATCGTCCGAAAAATTGTATTGATGAACTTTATAGCTTTTTACAGAATTTAAATAATCTTCAAATTTCTTTTTATTCTCTCCAAAGCTTGGTATAGTTAATTTAGAGTATATTTTTTCCAATTCCCCAATTGGATTTTTAACTAAATCTTCATAACTTAACTCAATTAGATTTGTTTCTGGAATTAATTTAGTATTTTCAAAGTAACATCTTTCTAATATTTGATAATTTTCTAACAAAAACTCATCAAAATCGAATTTTGGTTTCTGAAGTGAAAATTCTTTTAAAAAATATTTGAACATTCTTTGAGACGAAGCAAATACTTCATATGGATTACGATGAATGTAAATGAATTTAGCATTAGGGAAAATTTCTAGTAGGATTTTTATTCTAGCTGTATCTGGAGGATTCTTAATTAGAAGCTGTTTATCAGGATTTTTTATTTGTATTTTCTTAAAGAGTAATAAGAGATCCTTTTTCCATTTCTCTCTATGTTTTGGAGGTATATCTTCAAGTTCTGCATACTTCCTATATTGAAATCTATTTTCAGGGAAGCAGAAGCACATATTCTGAGAATAAGAAGACATAGTCATCAAGGCAAAATCTGATTCACCAGAAAAAGTGAGATCCATTCTCATATTATCATAAGGTCGTTTACTTGGAAGCATAATGGTGAATATAAATCTCAGAAGATTTGAGAAAAGCAAGAAAATAAAAGGGAACATACTTTGTGGAAAAGTGAGATATGAGAATTTTTCATCTTGGTAAAGCAATTTATGAAGATGAGTAGTTCCGGTTCTCCAATGACCTAGAATAAAAATAGGATCATCTTTCAATTCTATTTTCTTTATCTTTCTTTTAACATATATTCTTTCAATGATTCGAAAAGGAGTAAAGATTGTTACAATAAATACATCTAATAATAATCTAGGGATATATTTCCAACTTATTTGAAAACGATTAAAGAACAACATACGAAATATATTTTTTAAAGTTGAACCTGCAAGAAACATACTATCATCTTCATAAATTAACCTACTACTTTGTAATAAATTATAAATTTTATCTAGAACAAAATTGAGTTTGAATAATTTTATTTAAAACATTCCTTCAATTCTTTTTCAAACTCTGAAGCCTTCAAAATTGCATTAAATATATCTAAGCTGCTAATTACATTTTTCAAGATACTATAGGAAGCATTTTTAGAAATTTCAGCTAGTTCTTCAGAATGTTTTTGAAAAATCTCTCTTTTTTCATTTTTTAATTCAGTAAATAACTTTACAATTATTTTTGATAAACAAGATTCAGATGGTTCAGGAAGATCGTTTGTTAGACTTAATATTTTTCCTAAAATTGGTATTGATTCTTTGAACCCTGGTATTTTTAGTAAATCCATTTTTTCTCCTAAAAATAGATACAATTTTGCAGTACGTCCATATAGATTTTCCGAAGCACTTTGAGTTATTTTGCCTGTTTTATCAGTTTGTATCCTTTTTCCAGCTCTAACAATTAATTTCTCTTTTTGAAGGTAATTAAGATACTTGTAGATTGTTTTTTCAACTCGTTTCATTTCATCCATTCTAGATTTTCTTTGTTGTGGAGTTATGTCATTATCTTTTAGTTTTTCATAAATTATCTGGTTATACTTTGTTGTCAAGTCTCTGACTGTCATGGGTCCTTCTCTAAGTGCAATAAAAATTGGTTCATATCTTGCATCTTCCATAATTTTCCATAACTTCTGTTCTTCTAGAATCTCAACTGCTTCGTCTTTGAATGTAATTTGATCTATAAAATGAATTTTTTCTTCCTTTGGCATAGAACTCTCATGATAAATTTCTCTAAGAGTAATTATAAAGTTTGCTGTGTGTGGAGAAACATTTATATATATTTGAAGAACAAGTTCTCCAGAGATAGAGAATATTGAAATACGAAGGTGCAACTAATTGTCAAACGCAAATAGTAATGAACAAGAAAGAAGCTCAAATCTTAAAGGCTATTTGTTCTTTTGGTCTGGACAATTAATTTCATTATTAGGTTCAAATATTGTTCAGTTTGTACTTATTTGGTGGGTAACTGTTACAACAAAGAGTGCATTGTTACTTTCACTTTCTGCTTTCATTGGTTTTGCACCTACAATTATTATTACTCCTATAGCTGGAGTTTTTGTGGATAGATGGGGGAGAAAAGGATTGCTTGGATCAGTGGATTTCCTTCAAGCAGTTGCAACAATAGCATTAGTATTTCTATTTCAATTTGGAATCGCAAATTTGGGAATAGTTCTTGGTTTTCTTGCAATTCGT
>JAEOTG010000120.1 GCA_016839985.1 Candidatus Heimdallarchaeota archaeon
AAATAAAGAATGGCAGATATTTAAACAGTCAATTGATATGGAGAAAATTCTAAGAATTGATACAAAAACATTGACAGCCCATGAATTTAAAGGAAATTCATTCATCTCACATGTAAGAATTGCTACATTTGGGAATGTTTCCTATGACAATACTCATCCTTTTGACAGAGAGTTGTTTGACAAAATGTGGGTATTTGCACACCATGGACATTTACGCATTTATCGTCAGATTATTGATAGTTTTGAAGTATTCAAACCAAATGGAGACACTGATTCAGAAGCTGCCTTCTGCTCGATTATGGAAGATCTTCGTATTTTAGGACGAAAAGATGAAGGAAAAGAAATAGCACAAGTGATAGAAAAAAGAGCAATTGAACTTTCCAAACAAGGGGGAATAAATTTTCTTCTATCAAATGGGAATATTATGTACGCATTTTATTCGGGGTATAGGTCTTTATATTATACGACGCTAAGACCACCATTTGAGGAGTACATAAAAGCAGAAGATGATCAAGTTAAATTTTCATTAAAAACTGTAGATCTTGAAAGCCCCATCACTATATTATCCTCTGCTATTTTAAACAAAGATTTAGATTGGAAAGAATTTGAACAACAAACTCTTTATGTTTTCAAAAATGGAGAAAGAGTAAAGCATGTTTACTAATTTCATTTTTCTATTTTCAAATATTCTCTAACAAACATAGTCATTTCAGCTGAATGAGTTGCTCTATTAGTTTCCATCTCAAAATATTCTGAATTCTTAATTTTATTGTGTATTTGTTTTGATAATTGAGAAGTATGCATTTTATCCGCTTCCATACCAAGGACAACAACTTTGTTGTCCATCTTTTCATATAAATCCCAGATTTTTATGAAGCAAGTTCTTTTTGCTACAGCTCTCCATTTCTTGGGGTCTGCATCTTCTAAGACTCGGATGTATTTTGCTGCTTGTACTGGATCTTCACTCTTGAATTTTCTAACCCACCATCGCCATATGGGTTTTGTAATGTAAAAGAGAAAAGTAGGTAAAATATGCATTATGTAACGTGTTGTTGGTGGCATACTGAATTGATATACAGGACCGATAAGGAATGTAATATATGGTTTTAGTTTTTTATTTGCCAAAACATCTGCTATTATTAGAGTACTGTAAGATGAAGTAATAACAGCTAATTTTTCTTGAGGAATTTTAAGATACTCAACTACTTCTTTAATATCTGTCCCCATTCTGTCTAAATCATTCTTTATTTTTCCTTTTGCAGGTCTGAATGAACCTTTTTCTCTACTTTCAATATACAAAATATTGAAATCCTTGCTAGCTTCCATCAACATATCATCCCATCCTGGAACAACAGTTCCCCAACCTGGAATTAATAAAAATGTATAACCATTAAATTTGTTTTTTTCAGCTTTGGTTTGCAAGATTTTTACTTCTGAGCCATCTGACATCTGAACATAGTTCTCTTCAGCTATTTTCTCATATTCAGTAACCATGTATTCACTCAAAGTATTAGTTGATTTGGTCATCTCTAAAGCGAGACGAACTCACTTCTTTATATCATTTATTGTTTAAGTGCTTATGATATTAAAATAATAAAAAAATTTGAAAAAAATAAAAAAAAGATAATTAAGCAGTCCTTATGTCTTCTTCTGTAAAACCTTTGAACTCCAATCTGACTATTTTAGATATTTCTGTAATCATTGCTAGTGCTGTTATAACTGCTACAAATATTACTCCGATTAGTATGTAAAGCTGGATGTCTGCTCCAGGGAATATAGCTAATAGTGGATCTCTAAGTATGTTAGTATTATAATGTAGTTGCAAGAACAAAGCTATGGTTAAGCTTTGTGGGACTAGATACACTCCCAAGAATAATTGTTGCATTCTAAGATGATCTCCAATCAATGCTTGAGAAAACCTTATGCATCCAGATATAACTAGAATTCCTCCAAAGTATCTTAACCAAGGAACAAGGTATATCATATCAAAAGCATAGTATTCATTAAAGTTAAAGAATGGAAAGACTAACAGTAGAATACCAAAAGTTAACCCCATAATCGCTTCAAAAAGATAAGCTCCTTGACTAGGAATAACTCTTTTAGCTTTTTTAGGTTTTCTTGGTTTAGTCTTAATTTTTATTTCTTTTGTTAGCTTTATCTTGTCTACTTTGAGATCCTTAGGTAGAAAACCGTGCATAGATAATTGAACAAATATTAAACTTATAGCTGCAAATCCTATTGCAAAACCTGTAAACATTCCTTCAAACATTTGTCCTACAACTTGTCCTGCTGGTTCTTTTCCTATGGTAAATGCCATTGTAAGTAAGTTTACAAAGACAACTATAACTCCTACAAATATCAAAGTTTTATAATACCAAGGCCATAGCTCTTCAGTAATGTAGAACTTGGGATTACCTCTTTTTCTGTATTCTCTGGCAATGTTGCGGGGATTACCCATTAATATAATTGCTTCTTGTACATGTTGTATTTGTGGTTCTTCACTCTGAGCAAGCTCTGAAGCTTTATCCCAAATATGACTTTCTAATTCCTCTAGAACATCCTTTAGTTCTTCAGTATTAGTCTTTAACCAAATTGGTAGTTTTTTGGTTACTTCATCTAAGAATTCTTTTACTAACGAGAACTCATCAATAAGTTCTTCATCATTAATTCTTTTACTCATTTTCATTACCTCATTTTGCTAATCCTTCTATATTGAGTCCGCATATGTTGCAGAACATGACATCCTCCTCTTGTGGGATTTTGTTTGCACAATTAGGACAATACAAAAACTCCTTATCTGGAAGTTTAATTTCAACTTCCATTAAAGGGGAAATTGCTTCAAGAAGTTTGGAAAAGAATCCTATCATGTGATTGTACAATCTGATTCCTTCCTCTGTTAATTTGTAATATTTACGAGGACGACCACCAGATTCTTTCCTTTCTGATGTTAATAATCCGTCTCTTTCCAGTTTTCTAAGAATTGGATAGAGGGTTCCTTCTTCTATTACTAATATCTCCTTAGTTTCGGTTACTAATTCTTTTAGTAACTGATATCCATATATTCCATCATCAGGATGACGTTTAACTATGGATAAAGCAGATAAGGTAGAAATACCACGAAGTAATTCTGATTCAAAGTTCTCAACATAGGAACGGAATTGTTCTGAGCCAATTAAGGCTTCAGGGCGGTAAGTTTTTATGTTTCTGAACATTTTTTTTCACCTTTGTATATTGTGTGTAATTTACCTTTCTACGAATACTATAACACGTATAGTATATAAACCTTAGCATATGTTATTTTATTTAGTGAATAAAAAACTTTTAGTCTCCCTACTCTCTTTCTAAAGGTATTTCAAAGACTTTTAAGGGAGGGGGAATTGAGTCAACACTTTCAGATCTTGAAAAGATATTTGCTATGATTCCAAAGAAATGTTCTCTTTCTTCATCTGACACTCCTGTGACTAATAACTTACAATTTGGGATCAACTTTGAATAGTGATAGTATTCTTCACTTCGGTGTAAATTATCTGCAGGACCATGGCATATAACTACATTGTTTTTGATTTTTGGTAAATCATTGGTAACGTCAAAATCTCTACAATGAATTGAACTCTTTCTAAATTTCCAAGGTACTGCTTCTTTTATGAAAATCAAAATTTTATCTCTTTGGGTGACATTCTTAGGATCTGGTAAGAATGTATGTGCTAATATCATTCTTATAATCCCTAGAATGAATGGAGGAGTTATTGGATTTATGACATAGGTAAGAAATTTAGCGTAATCCCATCTTATTATTGGATCATAGAGAATTGACACATCTGGATTGAAATAATTGTTTATCAATCCTTGTAAAATCATCGCTCCTCCATAACTTGATCCAGCTATGTTATACTTTTTTTTATCAATATCAAAAAACTCTAAGACTTCTCTGATATCTTTTGCTAACTGATCTATCTTAAAATTAGCTTTTCTACCTCTTTCAATTCGACTAGATTTTTTCTCTCTTGATTCTATAAAATAATATTCTGTATTGTTATGATTTGGAATGTGAAAATCCTTCCATATTTGCGGAGGACTAAAAAATCCAGAGACAAACACAAAAGGTTTCTTTGCAATTTGCTTTTCTGGTTTATAATGGAGCACCCTAATCTCTCCTCCTTCCCCAGGAACATAACAGCTCTCACTCACCCCGTCTTCATAGAAAACTGGCACATCTTTTTTTCCTTTATCTAATAAATCTCTAACAGCTTTTTTTTGTTTATTAGATAGCTCGAATATGTCGTTTTCAGTAGACACCATTTAATCATCACCTGGATAGCATAAATCCCATGATTGATAAGAATGTATCATCTCCATTAGCTCTGTATATCCCGCTGTGGAGAAATATTTTTGGGGGCAGCTTCTTCCTCCTCCCTCAATAACATCAAAATGGATATGTGCTCCTTCATTCACATATAGAAATCTTGCAATTTCTTCACCTATTTCTACCCAATCCCCAACCTGCACTTTGAACATAGCAAGTTGTTTATCTTTATCTGCTTCATTTTGTGTCCATGGTTCAAAATTATATCCAATTTCCACAGTTTTATTGAACCTTATCCATATTCTTGCATAGAACCTGTTTTCTACTCCCTCACCATTGTCAGTCCATTCTATTTTCTCAACTTTTCCAGGTGTTGCGGCAAGAACCTTGGAATTATTGAGTAAGAAGTAATCTATTCCTTGATGCTTAAATCCCCAAGGACAACTATCTGTATCACTATATCCCTCATTAAACGCATAAATATCAGACCTATTTTCATAAATTACATCCATGTAATTAAGATGGTCTGAAGAATAACGGTCACCAGCGTTGAAAGTTATTCTACCCCAAAAGAAATAAAGAGCAGTTGCTCCAAAACCTGCACCTACTATCAGTAAGATAATTAAGATTGCTTTGAGTTTTCCCATTACTAAGTTTATTTGAGAAATGGTTTAAAAGTTTTAAGCATAAAATTTCTGAAGGTCTTCAACAATAGTTCTTATTATTTTCTTGTCAGAGAAATAACAAGCATGGCTCATAGGTCCCCACCCTCTCAGAATTCCTCCTGAAAAAACCTCTTTATCAATAATCATTGGATAAGTGTTTTTTCTAGCATTTTCACTCCTTTTAGCATATTCTTCATTGATTACTCCTATCGGATAAGCTAGATAATCGTTTTTGTTATAGAAATTAACCCATTTATTAACTTCAATTGGCTTTCCAAACTTGGGATTAGATAAGAGAACTGTCACCAAGGGTAAAGGATTTCCTGATGTATATAGAAATCTCAGTGTTTCCCCTCTTTCTAATGGTGTTTTTGTTTCTTTAAAAGAAGCGATATTTCGAGATTCTTGAAGATATGATAGAAAATAGTAGGTTATAATAGCACCTAAACTGTGTGCGAAAATAACCAAATTTACATTTCCTCCTAATTCTGCTGCATGTCTCTTCAATTCATCTAGAAATTTTTCATTAACCTTTTCAAATAATGGCTTATTGTTTTCTTTATACAATAGGTACATTATAGGATATCCAAAACAATCAAATAGAAAGGATTTAACTCCACTCCAACCAGGAACAGATTTTTTGAACAAGAATGATTTCTTTTGGTTTTTGGCTCCCATCTCATACTTCTCTTTCATTTTCTCTAATATAGGATCCATAAACTCAGACCATGTTATATCCTTAACAATTACTTTATTCTTTAGATTTTCAATTTTGTTTACTCTGTTTAACAATCTGGTTTTGCATTTTGTAAACTCTTTGTCGAAATATGTATATTCTAAGCTATTAGTATCTTGATTAAATTCCTTTATCATTACTCCATGAGTAACTAAGATTAACGTTTTTTCGTTTTTCATAATCCACACTTCATTATTGGTTTCATCTTAAGAATTATCAATAAAATAGTTGAAAAACTTAAAAAACCTTTTTGAAAGAATGAATATTAATCTAGCCATTTTGATTTGTTTTGTATATGTTTACAACTTAACACATATGTTCAAGTAATCGCACAGACGTATGTTTCAAGGCCTGTAATTTTGTTTTATGTAAAGCATTAAATATGCTTGGTTTCGAGTACCTAGCAACTATATATAAAAAAGTGACAGATATGAGTCTAGAATTTATTAAAGGAGCATGGAGAAATAGAGATACTACTTTATGGTTGATTTTCTTAAGATTGATTATCGGTATCGAATGGTTCATGGCAGGAATTATAAAATTAATTAATCCAACATATGTTGCAGATATGGCAGGAACTTTAGGATACTTCGCTAGTGGAAACACACATGCTTGGTATGTTAACCTTATCAATAATACATTCATACCAAATTCAGAAGTTTTTGCGTGGCTCGTTTCTTTAGGAGAACTTATCATTGGTGTTACACTTATTTTTGGTATCTTTGTAAATTTCAGTGCAATAGCAAGTATTTTCTTAAATCTTAATTTCTACTTTGCAGCTGCATGGATAAGTGCATCAACACAGTCAGTAAACTGGATAATGATGACATTAGGTTTCATTATCCTTCTTAGCCCAGGAGTAAAGTCCTTAAGTGTAGATCTATTTGTATCAGAAAAAATACCAAAACTAAGAAGATTTCTCATAGATTGGTTTAGTTTTGAAAAAAAATCAAATAGCTAAATAAGAAATTTTTCTTTTTTTCTTAATTATATAGTTCTTTTTAAAAAACATTAAATATTTTGATTCTTTCTTTTGTACCTAAAAGGTTGTTACTATGAATGAAAAAGAAAGAATGGAGTTCTTCACCAAGCAGATTAATCTGGAAAAAGAAATTGTTGAAACTGCAGAAAATTCTGTAAAAAATGTTAAAAATAGAATAGTTAAAGAATTGATTCTTGCAATTGCACTAGATTCGAAAAAACATGCAGGGATGTTAAATGCTCTTCTAACAATAACTTCCTCTGTTCAACCTTTCATAGAAGAAGAAAAACTAGATGAGCTTTCAATGAACATAGAAAAACATATTGAACTTGAAGCTAAAGCAATTGAAACCTATAAACAGATACTTCCTGAGTTAGAAAATGATCAAGAAAAAATGATTATCCAAGCTATTTTTGCTGATGAGTTACGTCATCATGCTCTATTAAAGAGAATCCTTACATCTATAAAAGAAAGAGAATCTTTAACTCAAGAAGATATCTGGGATTCAATTAAAGATGATTTTATTCCTCAGTACTAGTTTATTATTTTGAATTCCCAACATTTATTAGTGTAATTAACATCTAAAAGATTGATTCTATGAAAGTGCAAGAGATAGGAACAAGAGGTTTACTATTTACCTTTGATGAACCGTATAAGACTAATATGTATGCTATAAATGGTGAACAATTTCTTTTTATTTGTGATACCTTCCTTGGACCAGATTCAATGAATGAGGTTATAGAAGAACTCAA
>JAEOTG010000121.1 GCA_016839985.1 Candidatus Heimdallarchaeota archaeon
TATATTAGAGAAGGAATAATTAAACTAATAAATGGTGCTAAACACAATACTGTCTATAAATATTTAGAACAGCGGATGAGAGAACTTAAAGGAGACAAAGAGAAGTTATGGGTAAAGCATGCAAATGAAGAAGATCTTGTTGGAATAACAGATTTAGATGAATTAGAGAGAGTAGTTTTTGAGGAAGAAGAGAAAGAGCAAGAACAAGAGAAAAAATAGTTCAAAATTGTTAGGTATGATGTTAAGTATGAAACCGGTTTTGTATGATTTACATATTCATAGTCACTTTTCTTTCGACTGTAAAAGCGATCCAAAAGAAATAATCAAAACAGCTAAAAAGAAAAATTTAGCAGGAATAGCAATTACAGATCATAACAATGTTAAGTTTCACTTAAAAGAATATGATAGCAAGGATTTACTAATAATTCCAGGAATTGAAGTTTCTACTGAAAAAGGACATGTAATAGGATTAGGGATTAGAAATCTTATTGAGAAGAAACTATCTGTAGCAGAAACTATTGAAAAAATATTAGATTTAGGGGGACAACCAGTTATTCCACACCCTTTTGATTTTATAAGAAGAGGTATTGGTAAGGAAATTTATAAACTCAAAAAAGTACCTATAGAAACTCAAAATGCATCTTGTCCTTTGCAGTTATTTAATAAAAAAGCTAAGAAGTGGGCTGAGAAAAACAAGCTTCCTCAAACAGGAGGAAGTGATTCTCACAGAATACAAGATATAGGTATGGCTTTCACAATCTTCAAAGAAGAGTTAGAAACGATAGATGATGTATTAGAAGCCATTAGAAGTAATAAATCATCTTCAGGTGGAACTCATTTATCTATACCTGAGAAGATCATAAGAACTTTTCAAATTCATTTTTAAAATCCCAATTAAATAATATAAAAACAGAAGTGGAATAAAATAAGAGTAGAATGTGGAGCTTAGAAAGCATTATTTTTATTCCACATTTCTTCTTTTAACAAGTCACGAATTGCAACTCGTATACACTCACTTCTATTAGGGTATCTTTTTAGTCTTACCAACTCATCTAAATCATGAAGGAATTCATCTGGCAGATGTACTGTTACCAGTTTCATTTGATATACACCTCTGAATCCACTATTCATTTTGTATTTAAAGGAGATGTAATATTAGGAAAATATACTTCTCTATTTTCACATGATTTACTGGTATGATTCCTTCAGAAAAAGAAAGAGAGGAATTCTCTTTAAAACCTCTGGATGTCCTCTTTTCTAGGATTTAAAAGGTAATACATCAACTTCTTTATGAGTAAAGCAGATTCGGATTTACTTTACTTCAGTGCCAGGAGGTACTTTTTTGTCTAAATTCAATAAAATTGGTTCACCATCAATGTCTGCAGCTAGAAGCATACCATCGGATTTTTCACCCATTAAGGTTGCAGGTTGTAGATTGGTTACTACAACAATTTGCTTTCCAACTAATTTCTCAGGTTCATAGTATTGCTTAATTCCAGCAAGAATTTGTCTCTCTTCTGTTCCCAAATCTATTTGTAATTTTATTAGATTCTTGCTTTTCTCTAATGATTCTGCACTTTTTATTGTGGCTATTTTAAGTTGAACATTCTTGAATTCATCATAAGTTATTTTATTCATTTTAACATCACTTCTTCTCTTTTTTCTTAGCTTTCTCTCTTATTTCTTTCAGATTGTTTTGTATTTCAACTGCTTTAACTTTGTAGAAAATAGGTTTTATTTTCTTGATTTCTTGACCTGCATTTAATTTATTTAAATCAATAGCTTCGATTCCTTCATCCACAGGTTTTCCTTTGAACCCCAGCGCTGACCAAATCATTTCTGATGCATTTGGCATAATAGGCCAAAGTAGAGTAGATAATACTTCAGAAATTTTAGCTGAAAGATTTAGAACCGTTCTAGTTTTGTCTTTATTTTTCTTAATCAGGTGCCAAGGTTCAACTGATGAGAAGTATTGATTACCTAGTCTAGCAATATTTACAGCAATATTTGTTGCATCTTTGATTTTGAAATTATCCATTGCTTCAAGATATGAATTAATATTTTCTTCTATATTAACGAGTAATTCTTTCTCTTTATCTGTTAACTTTCCTCTTTCTGGTATTTTTCCTTCAAAATGTTGAATTGTAAAAGTAATTGTTCTGTGTATGAAATTACCTATGACATCATTGAGATCAACATTGATAGTAGAAGCGAAATCATCCCATTCAAAGTAGAAATCTTTAAGTTCTGCTCTATTAACGCTCATGAAGTATCTCCAATAATCTGCAGGCAATGTTGCTATAGCTTCATCACACCATATTCCGATACCCTTTGACTTAGAGAAAGGTCCTTCTTTAAATTGGATGAAGTTTGTTGTTGCTACAGCATAAGGTAATGGATAAGGATCACCTGTTGCTAGAAGCATCGCAGGAAAGATTAAAGCATGAAATATTATATTATCTTTACCAATACAAAAGACTGTTTTTGTATTTTTGTCTAACCAAAATTCTTTGAAGCGTTCTGGTTTTCCTTGTTCTTCTGCAAGTAATTTTACTGTACTAATATATCCAAGGACATTTTCAAACCAAACATAGAGAACCTTTTCTTTATATTCTTCTCCAAATATAGGATCAATTGGAATTCCCCAAGTCATATCTCTTGAAATAGGTCTTTCAATTAAACCTTCTTGAATCATACTCAGAAGTTTTTGTTTTGCAAATATTGGAATATGCTTATTTTCTTCAGCAAATTTTTTCAATTCTTTTGAAAAAGCTGGAAGATCAAAATACCAATGACTAGTTTTCCTAAAAACAGGTTTTTGATGACATGTTATACAATGAGGTTCTATTAAGTCAGTCGGTTTAAGAATAACTTCGCACTCAGGATTTGTGCATTGATCTCCTCTAGCTCCTTCAGCACCACATGTTGGACATATTCCTTCTACAAATCTATCTGGAAGAAATCTTTTATCATATTCACAATAAAATTGTTCTGATTCTTTAAGTTTGAAATATCCATTCTTATGTATTTTTTTGTGAAATTCTTGAACAAACGATATGTGTGTTGGATTATGAGTTATTGTATATTTATCAAACTCAATATTCCATTCCTCAAGAAGTTTTAATGTTTGATTATGGTATTTTGATGCTAACTCTTTTGGAGATATTCCTGCAGCTTCAGCTGCAACCACAATAGGTGTTCCATGAGCATCTGATCCACTAACATAAACTACATCATGCTTTCTCAGCTTATGATAACGAGTTATCACATCCCCCCATAATAATTGGGAAAATGTCCCTAAATGGGGAACATTATTTACATATGGCCATGCTGCCGTGATTACCCATTTCTCTTTAGACATTGTTAATCACCTTTTCTAATTTTATTTTGGTTCTCAGATTCTCTTCTTCAAACTTCAGAAAGCTTATTGTTTTTTGTGTCTTTTGGAAAGAATCTAAAATTGACGATGGAAGAAACTTTACACTAAATAAGTCTGTAAAAAGAAGTTCAAATCCCTTTTTGGGCGTCCATTTCATGATCCCTCTTGACCACTTTACCACCTATTCTTACAAGTTTGTTTCTTATTTAAAAATTTAATGCATGCTAATCTGCAGTTTACTTCTCGGATAGTTTGTAATATAGTTTCTCGATTTGATTAGTTACGTTTTGAAATGAAAACTCTTTTCTTACTCTTTTTCTAGCTTTTTGTGCTTTGCTTACAAAAACAGAATAATTCTCAACCATATTAATAATAGCTTCCTCTAAAGATTGAGTATTTCCAACCTCAAAAAGAGTTCCTTCTTCACCGTTTTTTAATAATCGGGGAATGTCTCCTATATTCGATGCAATTACAGGAATCCCCATAGCCATAGCTTCAATAATTATTGTTGGAGAACCTTCCCAAAAACTTGGGAGTACTAGAATATTTGTTTTACTTAGAAGTTCTGGTATAGATGAATGTTTTACAGCTCCGTAGATTTTAACGCGTTTTTCTTTGTTGAATTCCTCTTTTAACACTGAATAAAGCGAACCATAACCAATGAACCAAAAAGAAAGTCTCTTTGTTTTCTTAAGAAGTGTTTTGATAACTCCAATATAATAACTAATACCTTTCCAAGGTTCTAAATCACCAATATAGGTAATTATTTGCTCTTCATTTATTTTAGGTACTACTTCAGGAAAAATCTCTAGGTTTATTGCGTTATTGACAATCATTACCCTTTCTTTTCTTCTGTGAATAGTATTTTTCAGTAATTCAGCATCATAGGCACTAACTGATGCAATAATATCTGCTTGAGATAGAACAAACCTTCCTAAAGTAATATCATAAAATTTCTTAGCGAATTCTTTTACAAAACCAGTTCTATATGGAGGATTACCTACACCACCATGTATGTGTAAAAGTGTTGGAATTCTTCTAAACATCTTAGCAATTGCTGCTTGGATTGTAGTAAAATAAATGAATGAATGTACATGAAAAACATCTACATTTTGAACCTTCAACAGTTTGTGAAGCATGATACATGCAGGATTAATCCCAAAAACATCCCAAGGACTGAAGAACCTATGAACAGTCATGTTTGTATAGTAGCTCTGATAAGGAATCTCTGTTGACTTCTTTGTTGTAAATACATCAATGTAATGCCCTTTTTTGACAAGTTCTTTTGAAAGATAGCTTACATATCGTTCGGTTCCTCCATAGCTCTTCGAATCGAAAAAAGGAGTTACTTGGACAATATGTAGAGGATCCATATTTTTTTCACCTATATATGATATAAAAGGTAATTCTTACCATTACTAGTGACTAAATGGAAAGTTGGATAGTTAAATTGAAGAGCGTTCAAATAATATGTAAGGTTACTACTTGATAAAATCAAAGGAGTTCCTAACCACTGGTCCATTGTTACACTAACAACAATAAAACGTAGATGCGTAGATATTAACCTAATTCTGTTTTCTTCCATTGTGGAGTTGGCATCTAGCAATAAAGGTATTCTATAAATATCGATTCCTTCAATATATTTTGATATAGAAAAAGGTATACTCATAGAATGGTTATACGTTGTCATATTAACATAACTCTCCATACTATTTGCAAAGGTTACATTTTGATAATCATTAGTTAGATTGTATCCAGGAAGATACTGTTTGCCCAAATAATTGATGCTTAGATATGAATTAAATAACAAAATGGATATTAGAATGGGAATCCATCGCTTTTTTAGGGTTTTTAATAAGCTTGAAACTGATAAATAAGCTAAAAATCCTATGAAAATCAGAGTAAAGATAAATGTGCGTGGAGCTACCCATGAGAGTTCATGTTCTGTAGAGCTGAATGTTAATGAAAAAACAACAGTCAGACCATAAAAACAAAAACCTAATGCAAACAGCGCATATTTGATATTATCTGGGAAGAAGAGTGCTATACCGCTTAAGAGAACGATAATTATAAGCTCAGCTGTTATATACCAAGAAGGTAGGTTTGCACTATAAATAAATAAGCCAATGATTTCCACCAATACAATAGCCCCAACAATAAAAGCTAAGGTATATTTTGTAAATCGACGTTTAGAAAAGAATTCCGAAATCTTTTTTCCATATCTTTTTCTAATTATGAAACCGATCAAAGTAATGATTACCCACAAAGCTAAGAAAGAGAACTCATTTTTGATAAAGACATTGAAAAGCGTTTCATATGTTTCATTTTGTGATAAATAGTAATTCACTATTTCAAATTCTCTTGAGTTAAGAATCGTTCTTACAATTATGACAGCGGGAATTGCATAAATAAGGGACAAAATCGATTTGTAGTTCTCAGCAAGAAAAATACTTGTTATAAAAATAACTGGAAGTAAAAATAAAGCAGATAAATGATGAACTTTCACAGTTACTATTGCCAAAAATCCTGCAATAATTTGTGATCTGAAACTTTCTGGTTTACATAAATAGAGATATACACATAAACTAAACAATCCTATTCCCAAGGAATTTGGTCTCCCCAGAAACATTTGAATTCCGATAATTGCGGGATATAATAGTATTAACGAAAGATATTGAAGATTAATATCATTTGGAATGTATCCTCTTTTTTTCTTTTCCACTTGACGTATAAAAGCAATAACAGATAAATCAAATAACAAAATTGGTATGATTACACTTACAAATTCATAAATTAACTCTGTGTTTAGACCAGTTAGAAGTGAGATAGCTGATGCAAAAACATGGAATCCCACAAAATCATAATACGACTTTGCAATGTTTACTTCAATAATCTGATTGTTTTGTATTATAGAATCAACATATTGTTGATGTATATAAGCATCAAATCCATACTTTCCAACATTGAAATAAAGTATGAGAAAAACCAACGCTATTTTTCCTATTAATATTGCTGGAATATAAAGAGATTTACGTTCCACATTTACACCTTGATATATTCTTCTAAATAAAGTTTTATTGATTCTTCTGGTTCTATAATTGGCGAGCCATGTCCCGGCATTATGGCTTTTGGTTTGGTTGTTTGAAACATCTTTATTGAGGATTTCAATGCTTGATTATAATCCAATGCATAATTTTTTTCAGGAGGTAGTATCTCAGTTCCTTCTTTATTGGTATTAATTATATCATTACAGAACAATGCTTGAGTTTCTATATCTTCAAGAGCAATTGTTCCTGGTGTATGACCAGGCAAATGATGCACTTTTAATCCATAAATAATTTCATTATCTTCTACAACTTTATCA
>JAEOTG010000122.1 GCA_016839985.1 Candidatus Heimdallarchaeota archaeon
ATCCAGCTGCTAGGAAGATTAAATCATCTACTTGTGATTTTCCTATTTTTGTGTCATTGTCAAGATTATACTCATGATAAAAGTGATACATGGTTGAATTAAAGAATTGTAAAGATATTCTATTCAAAATTTCTTGAACTAAATATTCTATGGAATATGTTTCATACTCAATAGTCACATATTGAGGAGAACTAAGCATTCTTTGATAGGTTATAATTGCAGATACTCCAAGGACTTGATCAAGTAAGTAAGATGTATTATCAGTTGGAAGAATAAAATAAGATGTAGAAGGAGAATAATATTCATAAAAAAGACGTTCAATAAGATGATATATTTCTGCATAAGAGAAAGAATAACTTGATTCTTTTGTTGCATAATATGATTGTATATAAGCATAAACACCAATAAACTGCTCTGCAATTGGTAGAGGTTGTGTTATATTGTCATAAACTCTAAAAGTATCATTATATATTATCGTTTCAATTTGAGAGATTCTTTTTAGAATTTCAGTACTTCTTGGAATTAAATTTGCTTGAACTAGCATTGAATTAGCTAATGAGGAAAGAATAATTAGCTCTGAAGAAGTTTTTGTATCTGTTATCAATTGTATAGGAAAACCATTTTCATCCGTAAAATTAGAATCTATAAGTCCCATAATATTGTTCACTGATTCCTGTAAAGATCCTGGTGGAATTTCAGGAGGTTTTGGAATCATTAAAGGAATAAAGAGAGAGAGCACAACTAAAGAAGAAACAAGCAAAAATGTTATTTTATGTTCTACTACAAAAAATTTTAATTTTCTTCTTGCTTTTTTACCTTCCTTTAGTCTTTGAATATTAGCTTTTGAATCCAATAAATAATCCTTTACTTTCTCAATTTCTTCTGAAGTAGATATGGATTTTTTATTTTTCATTCTTAAACCTATTTTATTGATTTGATTATCAAATTTATAACATCGAGGAATTCTTTATGAGGTTGGTCATCAAAAGCATGTATTCTTTCGCTTAAAATCTTGAAATACGGAATTTCAATGAATTGATCAAAATCTGAGTTTCCTATTTTTTTAAGTTTTTTAAGATTGTTTTCAAATATTTCTTTATCAGCCTCTATTCCTTCTTCTTCAATTTTATTTATTAGCAGAATCATTTTTGAATCTTCTTTAACTACAGAGTAGATATTTTCACAGAGCTCTAATAATCCTAAGACATTTGATGTACTGGGTGTTGCTACCACGAAGATTATATCAGAAATCATCATTGCATCAATTGATCTATAGAAGAAACCTGGAATTGTGTCAATTAGGAGATAATCATAATTTCTACTCACATATTGTTTAAGTTGATACAATTTTGATAGGAATTTTGAATCATCACGTGATAATCTGTCACGTTGCTTAGAGTGCTGTTTTAAGAAATCCATTGAAGAAAATATTAGATCTAGATTCTGTTTTTCTTCTGTTTTACTTGGGAAAATTACTCTCGTTAGAAGCTCAACTTCTAAAAGATAATTAGAAAAATAGAGAGATTTTTCAAATTTAAAGTATGATTGAAACGAAGGAGCACGTAAATCGTAATCTATTGCTATTGATTTATATCCTTCACTAGCTACCACTCCTGCAATATTTAGTAGGAAGGTTGTTTTCCCTGTTCCTCCCTTATAACTATGAACACTTATTGTTTTCATTAATCATTCCTCCTCTATGAAGTATTTAACTTCTGAACCACCTTTCTTAGTTTTTTCTCTTTTGCTTTGTAACATACCAAGTTCCTTCAATCTTACTAAATATCTGGATTCCAAGTGATGAGTTCTTCCTGTAATCTTTGCTACTTCAGTGCAAGAAGCATCACCAATTTGTTGAACAGCAAAATATGTTTGAAGATGAGATTTAGGAATCTTCTCTAATAAATCTAGAGTTGATGAAGGTATAACTTCTGTAAATAGTTTATTTTCAATTTTTTCTAATCTTTGATTCATTTCTTCTAATAAATCAATTATTTTTCTGAATTGTTTTTCAGACATACAATAAACATTATAGCAAAAGGCATTATTAAAGATATCGGTATATTGATATATTTAGGCAAGAACGACCGAATAGGGAAAATTTATATAGTTGCAAGATATCGATATATTGATATCTATGACAAGATACAAAAATAAGAAAAGAAAAGAACTAATAATTTTGATGTTTGTTCTTGGTTGTTTAATTCAATCAAGTACGTTCATCACAGGAAAACAAACTGATGTTTTCTCATCGTTTTTAGATATTAAAACAGATGTAACAATTCAAAACAATGTTACAATAGAATTTGTTACTGATATACCTTCACATAGATCCGATGGTATCCCTAGCGTTCTTCCAGATAGTACTGTATCATTTCAGTTTAATATAACTAATATGTCTGATTTTGATTTACGGGAGCTTGAAATTTTTCCAAAAACAAATAGTTTTGGAGAAATATTGAATAATGTTACTTCAACTCAAAGTTTTCTTGAACAGGGTGAATCTTGGATTTCTGAAGAATATAATGTTGGTCTTACCTCTGATGGTACAGGATTTTCTTCTGCTCTAGATTTAGCTATAGTCTTAGATCAATCAGGTTCTATGGGTGATGAGATTTCAGTTTTAACATCAAATTTAGTTGATGTTATTGATGAAATAGATGAAAATGTTCCAGACTTAGAAGTTGGATTAATATTATTCGGAGGGCAATCTTGTAATCCTTATAGCGACAGCAACTTAATTTACGATTTAACACCAAATGTTGAGGATATAGTCAGTGTTCTAGCAAAAACAAAAGCAGATGGAGGTGTAGAACCATGGGGAGATGCTTTGTATGTTGCAGAAAACTGGTTAGACTGGCGAGAAAATTCTGTAAAGCTGATTATATTAATAACTGATGAGCCGAACAATGGTGGTCAGGTTATAGGTGATGGTACTGGAACATATGATGGACCTTTGTTATATAATTTATTTGAAGATCTTTATGAAAATGGATTCATTTTATGTACAATTGCAGCAAGTGGTTCATCTAGTTTAACCATAGATCAATTAGAAGCTGGAGCTGAAGCTACAAATGGTACTTATATTGAATTAGGTGGAGATGGCCCTCAAACTGAAGATATTCCAATGATTATTGGAGAGCTTATATTAAAATATGCAGTAGAGTTAGATCTAAAGATTACTGGAGTTTTGAGTTATCTTACCTATTTTGACACTAGAGAACAGATTGAAGAAACATTTACAATTCTTATAGATGACATACCTCCTGAAATAGAGAGTTGGATTTATTTTAGTGAAGATCTCATTACAGATGATAAGTTCATCAATATCATGAGTCAAGTAAAGGATGTTACTGGTGCTTCTTTCGTTGAAATTTTCTATAAGTTTGATAGCAATGGATTCTGGATTGCAGCAAATGCAAGCCATGTCTTCAATGACACATATCTTCTTACACTACAGATTTTTGAAGAGCAAAAGATGCTATATTATCAATTTTATACAGAAGATTGGTTAGGAAATTCAAATTTTACTGATATATTCGAGGTAGATTTAACTGCAATTGACAGCTATTCCACAATTGACAGCTGTAAAAGGAAAGAAGTATTACTAATACCAAACCAATCGATATATTACAAACTAAAAGGAATTGAAAATCTTGATTCGATTGGTCTTGTGTTTTCAAATAATTTTGATGAATTTGATATTATTATTGCTGATGTAAATGATGCCGAAATAAAAGTTAACAAAGTTGATATTTTCTTCCAAAATATTTCAATTCCAGCTAATCATGAAATGAAAGTTTCTTTAATAGCTAAAGAAATTATCACAGTTAACATAGTTAATGTTGTACCTGAAAAAATCAAATTTGGAGACCAATCAGAGAGACACATAGGAGAAACAGATGCGTTTTTGTTTGAAATAGATAATAGGATAGAAGATAATGATACTAGAAGTTTTATGGCAGATTCCCAAGTAGTTCAAACTGTTATTTATCTCTATAATGCAAATAATTGGGAACTAATCACAAAACAAACTGCAGAAGTTTTTCTACCTGAAGAAAGATGTTTTGCTTTGGTTATAGCTGTTTATCACGTCGGAGATATAAAATTAAGCTTCAATTATGATTACATAAACAACCCTTACGAACACTATTATGCAGCAGAATCTTCCTGGTCATTGTTTTTCTTTATAATTGGAATCTTAGCACTGGTTTATTACACTAGAAAGAAAAGGTGAGAAAAATATGAAAAAAAAGATCAAAACCATTTTTCTTTTTTCTTTATTATTAATTCTATTTGTATATTCAACTGAAGCTTTTGTTTCTACTGAAACAAATGTAGAACATATTATTAAGCAAGAGGATCAAACTAGCAGTTATAGAATAAACCTTAATTTCAATCTAACTAGATACTATATTTTTGTGAATGGAGAGATCGTGGATTTTAGTATTCAATGTTTAGAGTGGGGTTTAGATTTAGGTAACAATACTAAAGGCCTCATCATTGAATTGATTGATGATAGCAATTCCAATATAATCATTTCATGGCTTGTTCAACTAGGTGATAATAATGAACATCACTTTACAACAGATGAGACATTTATTGGCATTTTACAGATAGTCTTTTACTCCATGAATGTTGAATCAACAGTTTTTGATTTTACTATTACTGATAAATTCCCTTTATGGACATATGATGCACAATTTTCTTTCATACAAGAAGGAGCTTTTATAATAGAGCGTTATGAAGAATACATTGACTATCTAGACAAAATAGTCCTACTTTTGTTTGTTAACCAAAAAGAGATGAACAGTTTTACAGTTGAAATTTATGATGAGTTAAATGAGATTATAGGAACTTATTCACAGAATTATACTTTGGGAGAAACTATACTTGTTGAAATAGAAAAAGATGGAGGTTTTTTTACAGATAGTTGGTTTAAAATTAAATTTAATTTTCATAATTTAGATAATCAATCCTATATACTTTGTAAACTATATTATGATTGTTTTCAGGATGAAAACATTTGTAGAATATTTCTGAATACTGGAGCAATGAATCTAAATCAAGTACCAGTTGATTCAACTCATGATAGTATTGATTTCCTTTGGAGTGTTGAGGATGATGGTCTTCCAACACCTTATTATCCCCCAGATATTGATTTTTTGATTTTCATCATTAAAATAGTCTTTTTTGTAGTTTATGGAATTGCATATGGTGGAGCTTCTATTTGGATAATAAAACGTATCATTATGAAGAAAAGGAGAAGAAGCAGATTAATTGAATCTCAACCTTCACAAAAGTACTTACTTCAAAAAAACCAACCAGCAACATATTCACCTAGTAAATCATATGGAATAAATTTTGCAGAGAATATTGTAAATTATAAGATCGAAACAGATGAAGCAAGTAAGGTGAGCTGTTCGATATGCCTTCAAATTATTAATAATTTTTCAGATTTAATTCGATGTCCTTCTTGTGATATGGCTTTTCACAAAAAACACCTTTATCTATGGATTTCATCAAAAGGAAATTGCCCTTCTTGTAAAGCTCAACTGAGAATAAAATAATCTATTTTCTTTTTTATTTAAATTCTACATAAGATTTTAATGAAATTTCTCTGAAAAAATCATCATATGACTCTATGTTAGTTTTTTTAAATGCATTGTAATACTTAAGACTAAAAGTGTGAAATGATTAAAATGACACAAGCAGCTTACATCTTACTAAACGTTCAACCTGGAATGTTAGAACAAGTACAAGAAGGACTCAAGGATATTAAAGAAGTTACTGAAGTTTATGCAGTGTATGGTATTTATGATTTGATTGTCAAAATCGAATTTACTTCGATGGATGAGCTAAAGAATCAAGTTCTTTCGAATAAAGTTATTGTTGAAGGAGTAAAAAACTCAATGACTATGATTTGTGTCAACTAGTTTTCTGTTTTTATTTTGGTTTTGATAGGATATTCTCTATTCTTTCTACTAGTACTGTAGCGGGAATATCAAGAATTGTTATTTTTGCTCTTCTCCCCCTCTTCCCCTCATCTATTGGACCTACAGTTTTTCCGATGATACCTACTTTATGAAGTGTTTCTACAGCTGATCTGAAAGTTGATTTTCCTCTTGATTCTTCATCATATTCTTCACATATAACAACATAATTCTCGTATCCTTCATCAACTGAAGTTGAAGTATTTCCTGTTGATTTAAATCTTCTAGCTATCCCTAAAGCAGCAAGAAGTTCTTGTGTTCTTAACTCTTCTAAAACATCTCTTCGCAACTCAGGATACACATCAGACTTAGCTGCTCGAATATATTCAGGATTAATAAAAGGTTCATTCTTTAAATCTGCAAGTTTTCCTGATCTATAAAGTATTTCAAGTCCATGTCTAGCATTTTGAGAAGATGCACAAATATCAGCAATCATGTTCAAAGTATCATCATTATATGAAGTAGGATAAAGAGCCATTCCTGCCCTAAATTCAAGAATTTGAAGAAGCTCATTTCTATCATAGCCTGAAATGTCCATTTGATCATGAATATGTCCGCTTAGTGGGATATTTAGCAGAGAGCGCCATTCTATTGGTCTTGATATGATTATTGTTGAGATCATGCTTTTTTCAGAACCAAAATACTCTCCTGCGTGAAATATGCTTAGTATATCTTCAGAATGAAGCATATTGGCCTCATCAAGAGCAATTATTAACCTTATTTCTTCCTTAGTCAGTCTTTTTACGAGCATATCCAGAATTTCTTCATCACTAAAACCTCTTGATTGTATCCGGAAATTTTCGGAAAGAATGTTACGAAGAATAGCTGTTTTGCTTCGGAAAGAATGGCAGTTGTAGTAAAGAAACTTGACGTTAATGTGTCTTGAGTTTGCAGCTTGCTCGAATCGATTCATAGTATATTTGCATAAATTAGTTTTTCCAACTCCTGCATCTCCAATTATAGCTACATTCACGGAAAAAGATCCTTCGGTTCCTAGTAATGATCTGTAATTACGTGCTAAACGTGCTATTTCATCTTCTCTTGTTGGCAATTCGGGTGGAACAAATTCAGGATACATTGTTGATTCATTTTTAAATATAGACTTACCAAACATTGCTTCTTCTACGTAATCATAACCAGACATATGAAAACTCCTTAACAAGAAATTAGTTAATATTTGAAATAAAAAATCTTCCGCTATTAAATCAAATATTCTTTTTGCAAAAACAAAATGGTTTTAAAAAAGTAAATTAAAAAGGATTTATAATGAGCTCTGAAGAGGATCATCAAGAAAGGGACATAAAAGTTCATCTAATAGACTATGATGATGTTCCAGCTCATTCTTTTCCATTTTTCACATCTTATCGAATGTTCTTTGATGAACAGATAAGATGTTATGGTTTTCATGAGGGAGAAGAATTAGTTGCAGTAACTGCAATTATTCCAGAAGAACAAGATTTTGAAGGTGGATTTATTTCGGTAGGATGTCCAATAATCTATGTTTTTGAGGTTAGAGAGGATTTGAGAAAAAAAGGATACGGTTACCTTTGTGCTCAAACATTAATTCACAATGTTATAGAAGGAGATACAATCCAACTCTGTTGTTCCCCCTTTGTTCGACCTTTTTGGCAAAAAGTGGGATTTGAAATTGTTTATTTTGACCAATCGCTTTATATGAATAAAATGGTTCTAAAAAAAGGTGGGATAAAAGAGGAAGATGAAATCGAAGGATTCTCTTCTCCCTAATTATACATTAGGACCTGAAGAAATTCGTTTTATTATCATTCCTTCTAAGATATATGGGCTTAGATTCATGGATAAGTTCAGAGCTTCGGTAAGTCTTCCTTCACTATTAGAATAAATAGTCATTAATTCATCATCTTTCGCACAGTAGTCTCCAAGCTTCTTATGGAGATAAACTCCAGATACTTTGTGTTTAGGAGCTCCTGCAGCAAAAGCAATTTTCTTAATTGTAGAATTGGAAAGCTTTACGATATACCCATCTTTAGGTGCAGTAACTGTAGCTGTAAAATCTCCAACAGCGATATCATCTGGAGTTACTTTTGAATTACCACCTTGTACTCCTATTATCTCCTCCATTTTCTCTTTTGTTTTTCCTTTATTGATATAATCGGATGCTAATGATGCTCCTTGACCTGGTTGTGCTAATCCTGCCATTTCAAACAGTATTCCAGCTAATTCCGCACTTTTTTCAAAAACACTTGTTGGTCCATTGCCCATAATTACATTTAAGGCTTCTCTGGCTTCTAAAGCAGGACCTATTGCTTTTCCAAGAGGTTGTTCTCCATAACTCAATGCCGCTTCAATCTGAATACCTAATCTGCGACCAAGTTCTGTAGCTTCATGAGCATAATTTATTGCATCTTCTTTTGTAGGCATTTTTGTGCCTTCTCCAGTTGGTATATCAAGAACTAAATAATCAACACCAGTTGACACTTTCTTGCTAAAAATGCTTG
>JAEOTG010000123.1 GCA_016839985.1 Candidatus Heimdallarchaeota archaeon
AATGAAAGGAAAAAAGTTAATCTTAGGATTTAGCTTGATAATTCTAATCTTTGTTTCAATCCAGTTCTCTATAGCAGAACAAGAAGAAATGATGAATCAAATAGCAAATCAGAACAATGATTTCAGTATGGGATTTAGTGATTTAGAATGTGATCCAATCCGTGATCGTGATAGAGATCGAGTTCGTGATCGAGATGGATGTCTAGATTGCGACTGTGATTGCGAATGTGATTGTGATCCAATCCGTGATCGTGACAGAGATCGAGATCGTGATCGAGATGGATGTCTAGATTGCGACTATGATTGCCTCTGTGATTGTGATCCAATCCGTAATCGTATTAGAGACCGTACCCGCTACCATGATGGATTAAGAAATTGCACACGAACTAATCTTTGATGAAAAGAAAACTAGATTTACTAATATCAACCTTTAGAGTTTCAAAAATAATTAAACCATTCAACAATCTAAAATTTTGCTAAAAGATGAATTCAAAATTCTTCTTCTTTTTTTTGATTATTTTTTCTTTTTTTACGTAATAATCAACCTATCGTTTACTTAAATAAAATTTTAAGTTCTTTCTTTCTTTCTATAGTTTCAACTCTATTTCTTGTAATTTGAGCAATTAACTGTTTCCTCATCTTCTTTCTTAATTCAGTCTCCTAATATTTCTGTGATTTTAAAATAATATAAATACTAGAAGAAGTAATTGTTTAACTGATTCATAAGTCAAGGAGAAATAATATGAAACCAGAAGAGGAGAATAGTTTTAGTTATGAATTCTCAAAAGCACATGTATTAGAGATAGTAGGTGATTGGTTTAAAGCCAAAAGAATCATGTATGCTGATGATATGTTTGAGGATTACTACAATTTTGTTGAAGAGCAGTGTTTTACAGATAATTTCATTGAAGAATTCATCAAAACTCAAGTTAGGGAATCGATATACAAATGGTTAAGTGTTTTTCATGAAGGGAAGAAAGATTCTTATGATCATATAGATAAAGAAGAAGGAGAAATAGTTCCAGAATGGTTTCTTAAGAACAGATACAAGGAACTTGAAGACATGTTTTCTTCAAAATACTTCAACTATGATTTTAATAAGATTGAAACAGAATATGATAGTGCATTTCGTGCTTTTATTGTAACTGTTATTACTGATAAAGAAATAGGAGAAATTACTCTTCGAATCTTATCAGATGATATAGAAACTTACTTAGAAAATAGGTTAACTCTTTTAAGTTTTATTGAAGTAAAGATTGTAGATGATAATACTGCAGAATTTGTTTTTAAAATGGATTGGTAGTTTTTTTTCTATATATAATCAATGAGATCTCTCATTTTTTGTAGAGTCTCAATTCCTTTTCTAGTTAAAATGTAATGCTTTCTTTTAGCTTTTTCTTCCTTAACTGTGATTAAACCTTTGCTTTCTAATTCGCTAAGATGTTGATATATTGCCTGAATATGCATACTTTCTCTACCAAGAGATTCCCAGATTGAATATCCATAATCTGCTTTCTCTTCAGCAATAAGATTAAGAATCTCAAATTTTGTAGTAGAACTTTCAGATAGTCCCCAAACAATTTTTTTCTTTCCTCTCAATTGAGATGCAAAAATGTTTAGAGCATTAAAACCAGAACCAGTTAGAATTGCTACAGAATTTGTAGGTTCTATCTCATTGTTCTTAATTAATCTCCTTGCAGCTGCTATAACTGAAGCTGATGCTGGTTCAATAAAAAGACCTTCTTTCTTAGCAATATTGAGAGCTTCTTCAATCATTACACTAGCTTTAATTTCTATTTCTTTTCCTTCTGTTTTCTTAAGAAGTTCCTCAACTTCTCTCAAAAGAAATGGTTGCTTACTATCTAAAGATTCAGCTAAATATGCGGTTTTTGTTTTTTCTAAAGATACTGTGTAAAGTTTTGGAAATTTTCTTATCCAACCAGATGCATAAGCATCTTCTAATCCTCTATAAATAGAGTAAACAAGTGATCCTGATCCTCTGGGAACGAGAATAGTCTCTATGTTTTCTTTTTGCATAACAATCTCTAAGCTAATAGTTTTTTGACCTTCTATTGTAAGTAGATTTTTTTCCGGAGTAGCAGAATATGCTTTTTCATTTTTAGCTATTTTTTCAGCAGCAGAAATAGCATCATTTACGAATTCTCCTTTTTCAATAACTTCGCTACCATACAGCTTCATTTGTTCAATTTTAGAAAGTTCAAGATTATGAGGAATAACGTTGATGGATTCAATTCCAGCTTTTGCTGCATAAGCAGATAAACTAATACTAAAAGAACCTGTGCTAGCACCAACTATTTTTTCATATTTTCTTTGATACGCATCAGAAAGGATTAATGAACAAGCTCGATCTCTGAAAGTTCCTGTAGGATTTCGAAACTCAAGTTTTAAGCCTAGTTCTTTCAAATCTGAATCTTTCGTTAACTGAAGTAGAGGAGTATTCCCTTCAGCTAATGAAATAGGATTTTTAAATTTAGGAAGAAAATTATAAAGTGACCACATAGATGTAAGATTTATCTTGGATATAGAGGGTCCTTCAATAGCAGGAACAGTAACAAGACCTTCACAAAAAGGACACCTCAAAAGAGGTTCTTTAATTTCTTTGTTACATTTAACACATCTAGGTTGCTTAATCCACATCTAATGTTTTAATTAACTAAATAAAATATAACTCTATTTGTCACTAACAGCATTTTTTAAAGAGTCTCAATACCAACAGGATCTTCATTCTTATCAACCTCAATATCGCAAGAACACAATTCAGACATCAATTCTTCAAGCTGAAAAGATAAAGGTTCTTCAAACTCTAGGAAAAATTCTATGTCTTGTTTTATGAGATAATCAGTAAGATGTACAAGAAGCTGTTTTTCTTTTGCTGAGTGAACAATAATACGCATGATATCTTTGTAAAATGCAAATTGAAAAACTTTACTTATATAAAAAACGTAATTTCAAGGAACTAAAACATATTTTGCCGAGAAAATTATATAAATAAGCTATATCTTTGCAATATAAATTAAAGTAGTGATTAATTATGCCAGAAAAAATATGGTCTTACTGTGATGGAATTCCAGATTCAGTTGAAATTCCTGAAATAAGTATTATTGACTTATTTAGACAAACTGCAGATAAATTCCCTGATAGGAATATGACAGAATTCTTAGGAAAATACAAATCTTATCCTGAAATGGAAGAAGAAATAAATAGATTTGCTAATTCATTACAAAAGCTAGGCGTTGAGAAAGGTGATAGAATAGCATGTTTAATGCCTAATTGCCCACAATATATAATATCCTTTTTTGCAACAAATTCTTTAGGTGCAATATTTACAGCAATTAGCTCTCTTTATACTTCAAAAGAAATAAGGTTTCAGCTACAAGATAGCGAAGCAAAAATCATAGTGACTCTTGATCTGTTTCTAGATAAGGTGAGAGAAATAATAGATGAAACACAATTGGAACACGTTGTTGTCTCCTCTATTGCCGATGAACTACCTGGAATTAAGAGCTTTCTTTATAGGAAAGTCATTGGAAGAAAAAATCCAAAAGTACAAGATGAACTAATTTACTCTGATTTGATACAGAATGGAGAAAATAAAAGAATCAAAACAGATATTGATTCAAAAGAAGATGTAGCAGTTCTGCAATACAGTGGTGGAACTACAGGAATTATGAAAGGTGCGATGTTGACAAACTACAACCTTATGGCTCAAGCTTCCATTCTTCCTTATTGGGATATTTGGTTACCTGAACGCCCTGAAGGTCAATACAAAATATCAGGTTGTTTGCCAATGTCTCATATCTTTGGCTTTTCTACATCCTTCCTTTGGACAGTCGCAACAGGTGGATTACTTTATCTTATTCCTGATCCTAGAGAGCTTGAAGACGTTATAACTAGTATATCGAAACATGGTATTCATTTTATGTTTGCTGTTCCTCTTCTTTTCCAAAAGATTGCTGAATACCCAAATATAGGCAAATATAATTTATCTTCACTCTACTTATGTATATCTGGTGGAGAAGCTTTACCTTTGTCAACAGTTAAGAAATTTAAAGCGGCATCAAAATGCACTGTAGTAGAAGGATATGGACTCAGCGAGAATTCTCCTGTTTCACATGTGAATCCCGCTAATGATGCTTTTAACAAGATTGGAACAATTGGTATTCCTATACCTAATACTCTTTCCATGGTAGTCGACCCAGATACTCAAGAAGAAATAAAAGAATACGGTAAAGAAGGAGAGATATGGATTCGTGGTCCCTCGGTAATGAAGGGTTATTGGAATAATAAAGAAGCTACTGATGCTGCGTTAGTTAAAGGTTGGCTAAGAACTGGTGATGTTGCAACAATGGATGAAAAAGGATACTTCCAGATAGTTGACAGACTTAAGGATATGATAATAGTTTCGGGATATAAGGTGTGGCCTAATGAAGTAGAAGATTTACTCTATGCTCATCCAGATATCAACATGGCTGGAGTTGTTCAAGTTAAGGAGGAAACTGGTGAAAAAGTAAAAGCGTTTTTAGTTGCTGAACCAGGAAGTAAACAGCTATCATATGATGAAGTCAGAAAATATTGTAAAGAAAAATTGGCTCCCTATAAAGTTCCTTCAATAATTGAATATAAAGAAGAACTACCTAGAACAACAGTAGGGAAAGTATCGAGAAAGGATTTGCGAACTGAGATTCCAGAAACACTTCCTCCTGATATAAAGAAGGAAGAAGTAAAATCCAAATAAAAAATTAATCGAAGAGAGATAATAATCTCTTTTTATCCCCTTTTTCTAAATCTTCTAATCCTTTTAGTGTATCCTTGTTTAAAGCTTTCCAGAATATACATTTTTCATGATGCCAGCGATAGTTAAGATGATCCTCATAATAGTATGGCTCTCCAGCTCTTACTGTATCTTTTTCTATTTTCAAACCACAGGTCTTACAAGTTGATCTACTACTCTTAGCATATTCAACTTTCCATGCATCTTCATGATCATAAGATGTTAATCTTGAAGTTTGATCGGTTTTAAGTTGATTGATAACCTCAATTGGATCTTGATTTTCAAGTAGATTTTTTGAGATCTTTAGATAGAAAGTATCAAATTTGCTCAATTCAAAAGCTAGTTGTGCAGGTTTATCTTGTTTGAGTTCTTTATGTATTCTAACTTTGGGTGGAAATTGATTATTCTTAAGAATGTATTTTGCACAAGCTTCAGATATTAAGGAACTTAATCCTCTTTTATCAAAAGTTGAAAATTTCTTACCCTCAACTAATCCATAAGAAGTATTAGTAACTGTTCTATCAATGTCTTCAATATATTCTCTCTCCTTTATTATCACAAAAGATCCATCAGGGATTTCTTCAATGATTTTGGAGATTTCAAATGTTTCAGGATCTACATAAAAACCCCACTCATCATCTGATTCTAGTACCATTTTCATCCATTATTACTCCTTAATAGTGAATATATAATCAAAAATTTCTAGATAAAATAGTATATAAATTTAGCACTTAGAATTTAGAAAGGAAAAAATTATTTAGATTTTACCCTCCAGGAGTTCCATGAGTAAAAGCATCATCCCACATAGCATCCCAAATATCTTCTTCAATTAGAGTTTCTTTTTCTACAATAGTTTTGTGGATCCAACGTAGCAGTTCATGATGTCTTAATTCATCCTCATATATCTCTTTGATGATAATCCTTTCTCTTTTGTCTAATGGTTTTTCTAGAAGCTCTTTGTATTTCTTGATAGCTTCAGCTTCTAACCTAAGATGTTCTTGAAGGTTTTCTGCTAATTCATCTGTAATTTTTTCCTCTATACCTGGAGTAGGCTTCTCTAATCGAGCAACTAGAGCATTTAGCATGTTTTCATGTTTCTCAGAGTCATTAATAACAGCTAAGAGCATTTCTCGAACAAGGATGTTTTTTATTCCCTTTACTGCTTGGTATGCAGTTGAAACAATACTTTTTTCTATCTCAATTTGTTCCTTAAAAAATTCTAATTTTTCTTCTTTACTCATTAAATTACACCTTAAATGTCAAGAAGGTTATTTTTGAAGAAAATACTTTGATACATATATAAAGATTTACAAGTTACTTCTATTCTACTATTACAATAGAATATAAAATAACAAAAGTCCTTTTATTTAGGAAAACAAAATTATGCAATAAAGAAGAAATTTAGGTTTTAACTGTTTTCCTTTCCAATCTGAATTGTTGGAATTTGTTTATTATGAACACCAAGATTACTATACCAATAAAAGTTGCTAAAAGTACTCCTAAAAATGCTAGAATACCAATAACAGCGCCCGAGAGAAGACCATATTGTGCTCCGAACTGAATGATCCATTGGTAAAGATTTGAAATAAGGAACAAAATATAACCTAAAAATGCAACAGTTCCTAAAACATATGCTAAAACAATCAAGGTTCCAACTCCTGCTGCTAAAGGATATTGCCATCCAGTTAGAGTAGCTTCCTCTTCTGTTTCTGTTTCCATAAATGCAGTTCAGCTTTCCTTAATTTAAAAGTTTCTCCCAAAAGTTAATTATGAAAAACATTTTTCTAGAATACAAAAACTAAAGAAAATAAAAAAATATTAGAGTTGTTACTATGTTAAAAGATGAGCA
>JAEOTG010000124.1 GCA_016839985.1 Candidatus Heimdallarchaeota archaeon
CCGCGAATTGATTTATAGCTTTCCGAGCTCATTTTTTAACTCCAAAAACATTGAATCTCTACTCTAACCTACACTAGCGTAGTAATCTTAATCCTTTTCCTTATCTAATTGATAAAAACCTTTTGATTACAAACCTATAATATTCACTATTCCTAAGAAGTATTAATATCTGCTAAACATAATATGAGCTAAATAACTAAACCTAATTTTGTTACTACTCAGAATTTATTAAACAGATTTAAAAAATAAGGAATAAAGAAGTGAATAGGATGACATCTAAAATAATAGACGGTAGACAATTTGCAAACGATTATTTAGAAAAAATTCTAAAACCACGTTGTGAATTCTTTTTACAAAATTACAATAAACTACCAAAGCTTTCAACAATACTTGTTGGCAGTAATCCTGCGTCTGAATCTTATATTAAATTAAAAGAGAAATTCTTTTCAAATCTCTGTGTTGAATCTGAAGTTTTTCGTCTTCCTGAAAATACATCTGAAAAGGAATTAATAGAATTTATTGAAAAACAAAATAATGATGATTCTATTGATGGAATATTAGTTCAAATGCCATTACCTTCACATATAGATTCTGATACAATAATTGAGACTATTTTACCAAGTAAAGATGTTGAAGGTTTATCACCAAATAATGTCTATGCTTGGGCTAAAGCAATTCCAAACTTGGTTCCAGCAACTGCTTTAGGCGTTCTAGCTTTACTAAGATACTACAAGATACCATTAGAAGGAAAACATGTAGTTGTAGTGGGAAGGAGTATGATTGTTGGGAAACCGGTTTCTCATTTACTTCTTAAAGAAAATGCAACTGTTACAATGTGCCACTCTCGCACAAAACCACTTGAAGAATACACTAAACAAGCTGATATTTTAATAGCTGCTGTAGGACGCCCTCATCTCATAAAAGAGGGAATGATTAAAGAATCAGCAGTAGTGGTTGATGTAGGGGTTAACTTTGAGGAGGGTAAACTAATAGGTGATGTAGATTTTGATGATCTTCAGAAAACAGCAAGCTATATTTCACCAGTTCCTGGAGGAAGTGGTCCAGCAACAGTATGTATGCTAGCTAGTAATTTACTTCTAGCTTTTGAACTTAAAAGAGTAAAGGGAAGTGACGAACAACAAAGTTGTCTGAGAGAATATTATGCAAATTATGAAACAATAGGAGAAAACGGTTTTTGCATATAAGATAATATAACGAATTCATATCCAGAGATAGAATTAATAAGCAAAATTGTTAATATAAATTAATGGATACCTTTACAGAAACAATGAACTTTGAGATTGATGAAAGAAATTTTGGAACAATCATGATTTCTTTTGAAAACGCTTTTTCAATATACATTTTTGAAGAAAAACCAAGAATAGGTACTTTTGGGATTTCAATACCTGGAACTTCTATTGTACCAGCTTCGACTCTTTACATAACAGGATCGAAGAATGAAAATTTCGTAAGAATGATGGGTGAAAGATTAGCGATAAAATTGCAAAAGTTAGTGTTAATATCATTGAGTCTTGAAGAAACTGAAACTGAATTATTATTGGAAATCATGCAAAAAATTGAAGCAAATCTTCCAAAATAAAAAAAAGGGAGAGTAAATAAAGCATATATTGTTATTTTAGGATAGATAATCCTGGGTATAATGGAAAATGTTTTGTTAATTCTAAAATGCTCTTTTTAATCTCGGCACTTACTGAAGCGTCTCCTTTGGATTTTATGACTTTTGCTAAACCTTCAGCGATGACTTTCATTTCAGATTCTTTCATACCTCTGGTTGTGATAGCAGGAGTTCCTAGTCTGAGTCCTGATGGATGAAATGGACTCGAAGGCTCATAAGGTACTGTGTTTTTGTTTAAAGTTATTCCTGCATCATCTAACGCTTCCTGAATAATACCACCTTTTCCCGTTAAATCTTCTGGACGAAGATCTATAAGAATCAAATGATTATCTGTTCCATTTGTAACTAATTTTATCCCTAGTGACATCAACTCATCAGCTAATACTTTAGCATTTTTAACAACTTGTTTAGCATAGTCCTTGAATTCTGGTTTAAGAGCTTCACCAAATGCAACTGCTTTAGCTGCATTTACGTGATCATGAGGTCCTCCTTGTAATCCTGGAAATACAGCAGAATCTATCAATTGTGCAAGATTTTTCTTTGATTTAGGATGATGAATATCATGTAATCTATCCTCAATCTTACTCATAATAATTGCACCCCTTGGACCCCTTAGAGTCTTGTGAGTTGTTGTTGTAACTACATCTGCATATGGTATGGGGCTTTGATGTGCATCACCAACTACTAATCCAGATATATGTGAAATATCTGCTAATTGGTATGCGTCAACTTCTTCTGCAATTTCTTGGAAAGCTTTAAAATTAATTTTTCGAGGGTATGCAGTCAAACCTGATATAATCATTTTAGGTTTTTCTTGGACTGCTAATTTGTGGATGGAATCCATAACAAGCATTTCTGTTTTCTCGTCAACATCATAGCTAACACAAACATAATTCTTTCCTGAAAAATTTACATGACTGCCATGAGTGAGATGGCCACCAGAAGTCAGATTAAACCCTAGAAATTTATCTTTAAGGTTTAATAAAGCAAAAAAGACTGCTTGATTGGCAGGAGAACCCGAATAAGGTTGAACATTTGCATGCTCACAACCAAAAAGCTCTTTTGCTCTTTCGATTGCAAGAATCTCAACTTCATCAACAATTTCATTTCCTCCATAATATCTTTTTTTCGGATAGCCTTCTGAATATTTATTTGTAAAAACACTTCCCATGGCTTGAAGAACAGCTCTAGATGTATAATTTTCTGAAGGAATCAATTCTATTCCTTCTTCCTGGCGCTTTAGTTCTCTTAGGAGCATGTCAGCAACTTCAAAATCAGAGTTATTTAACTCATTCATCAAATTCATTTTTTAACC
>JAEOTG010000125.1 GCA_016839985.1 Candidatus Heimdallarchaeota archaeon
AGAGTCTATGTTCCCTTCTGAAGAATTCTCTTGGAAAAACTTTTATCTCTGATTGTATCGGTAAACAAGTTGAATAATACTGTCTTTTGAATTCCCAATTTGCATTGTAAAAACTAAAAATACTCTCAAGTAATTCTTTATCAGTTTCTTCTGCAGCACCAATGACATACTGAGTAGTATATCCAGCAGGAATTAAGCCTTTGTTTTTAAACTCTGGTAACAATTTTGTAACTTTGATAATGTCATTATTGTAATCTTTAGTAGAACAAGTTTCAGAAAATCTTGACTTGTTTGGTAGTTCTACATTCAAACTCACTCTATCAGCTAATTCTGCGATTCTTCTTAATTCATCTCTTCCAATTCCTGGTAAAACTTTAGCGTGTATATATCCATCAAAATTATAGTCCTTACGCAGTAATTTTAGTGTTTCATATATTATTTCAGATTGACATTCTGCGCTTTTTCCAACTCCTGAGCTTAGAAATAATCCTTCAATATAATTACGGAGATAAAAGGCTATTGTCAATCGAGCTAATTCGTCGGGTTTGAAAGATGTTACATTTTTCTTGGAATCTGTTCTATTGCTAGTTGAATTGACACAATAAGCACAATCATGTATACATTGATTTGTTATCAAAACTTTCAGTAAGCTAATGCATCGACCATCAGGAAGAAATGAGTGACAAACTCCACTAGCAGCTACACGACCTATTGATCCAGGAGTGTGTGCTCTAGGTGATGCAGTTGAAGCGCATAAATCATATTTAGCTGCTTCCCCCAATATGCGAAGTTTCTCAAGAATACCAGGCAATTATTCTCAATAATAAAATAGCTTTGTATATAAAAACTCCAAGAATATGGAAAAAAATTAAAAAATAATCAAAATCACAACTTTTAAAACATAAACTTTGTTTATGAAACTAACCAACGAGATGTCCGAAAGGGAATCGTCAGGTGATAATTATGACTAAAAGTATGTATCGATATATTGGTGATTTTTGGAGAAACCGTAATTCTCCCGAATATAAAGAACTTATGAGAGCGAGAATTATTCAATGGAGAAGAGAGGGAGCCATTGAACGAGTTGAAAGACCGACAAGACTCGATAGAGCTAGAGCTCTTGGATATAAAGCTAAGCAAGGTTACGTTGTTGTAAGAGCTAGAGTGAGAAGAGGAGGAAGAAGAAAGAAAAGACCAACTAGAGGGAGAAAATCCAGAAATATGGGTGTTAGAAAAATAACACCAAAGAAGAGTATAAAACTAATTGCTGAAGAAAGAGTTGCTAGAAAGTATAGTAATCTTGAGGTTTTAAATTCATATTGGGTTGGTCAAGATGGAAGAAGCAAATTCTTTGAGATTATACTAATAGATCCACAACATCCTGTAATTGCAAAGGATCCTCGAACAAGTTGGGTATCATTAAAAGAATACAGAGGAGACGATATTTTCTACATAAAGAATCCTGTTCATAGAGGACGTGTTCATCGAGGCCTGACTAGTGCAGGTAAGAAATCAAGAGGTCTTCGTAATAAAGGATATGGGGCAGAAAAAGTTCGTCCTTCTCTAAGAAGTCACGGTCGTAGAGGTAACTAAATTTCTACCTCACTTTTATTGTTGAGGGGTTTTCATATTGGATGTTGCAATAACTAAACTTGAGATTAGTTTTTCAGTTCATGCAACAGAAGATAAAGAGAAGAATCTACAAGCAGTATCGAATTTAATTCCATCATCTATAATAGAACAAGCTCAAGTAATGGAAGAAAAACTAGAAGGAGGATATAAAAATCCTATAAAATACATGAGGTTAGTTATCACAAAAGCTAATTCAATTGATAAAATTTTGAGAAGCTTATCATCAAAACTTTCTCAAGAAGATAAGAAAACATTGAACCTTGAATTTGAAAGTAGAATAGATATGAAAAATAAATCCTTTTTCTTGCGATTAGATAAAGAAGCTTTGGCAAACGATAGAATCAACATTGCCTCTTCGAAAAACATCGTTAAAATATCATTGAAAATAAGAGCATTTACAAAGGATGTAAATCTGAAAGAATTTCTAGAAAATAAAGGTATATTGTAGAAATTAGTTAAATTTAAAAACCATGTGAGGAATTTATCATAAGAGATAAAAAAGCTGAAATGATATTTTTATCTCTCGATAACAGTCGGAGCTATTAGGATGGATCGCGAAATTCGCTAAAGAAGAATTCTTTTTAGAAAACCATCATAGCGTGCCTTATCATTTCTTAAACTATTACTGTGGAGTTGTATACCTTGAAAAATGAAAAATTAGTATTCGAATCTGTTAAAGCTTTACCTTCATTTCCAGAAGAAGAAGAGAAAGTACTAAAATTCTGGGAGAAAGAAAAGATTTTCGAAAAAGCAAGAAAATTAAGAGAAGAAGGACCACTCTTTCGATGGTTAGAAGGTCCTCCTACTGCTAATGGTCTTCCGCACATTGGTCATGCATTAACACGAGCAATAAAGGATGTATTTCTAAGACACAAAGCAATGCATGGCTTTAATATTGTTCCATGGATAGCAGGATGGGATTGTCATGGTCTTCCTGTTGAACTTGAAGTTGAGAAAGAATTGGGATTTACAGATAAGTCACAAATTGAAGAATATGGAATAAGTCAATTTAATGAAGCTTGTAGGAAATCTGCCTTCAAATATGTGAAAGAATGGCATGAAATGTCAGAGAGAATTGGTTTCTGGCTTGATCTTGATAACCCATATATTACAATGGATGAAAATTATATTGAAAGCGTTTGGTGGTCTTTGAAAGAGATATACAAAAAAGGATTGATGTACTTAGGACATAAAGTCGTTCCTTACTGTCCTAGGTGTGGAACCCCATTATCACAAGCTGAAGTAGGGCAAGGAATGATGGAAACTACAGATCCCTCTATACATGTCAAATTTAAAGCGGTAGATTTTGAGGATACGTACTATCTAGCTTGGACAACAACTCCTTGGACTCTAATATCGAATGTTTGTTTAACAGTGCACCCTGAAGTAGATTATATTTATGTGGAATATAACGGTGATAAGCTTATCTTAGCAGAAAGTATAGCGGAAAAATTGTTTGATGACTATACAGTTATTCAGAAATTCAAAGGAAAGGACTTTGAATATAATAAATATGAGCAACTTTTTCCCTTTATTATTCCTGAAGAAGAAGCCTTTTACGTAACTCTTGCAAATTACGTAACCACTGAAGAAGGCACAGGTATTGTTCACTCAGCTCCTGCTTTTGGAGAAGATGATGCGGAAATAGGAAAGAAATATGGACTACCTGTTATGAATCCAGTTCTAGAAGATGGTACTTTCTCTGAAGAAATAACAGATTTTTCAGGATTATTTGTTAAGAAAGCAGATCCTAAAATCATTGAAAATCTTGAAGAGAGAGGACTACTATTCAAGAAAGGTACATATAAACACACATACCCCTTTTGCTATCGATGTGATGGTCCTCTGCTGTACTATTCAACTGAATCTTGGTTCATTGAAATGTCCAAAATGAGAGAGCAATTGGTAGCGAATAATAATAAGATACGTTGGCAACCTGTTCATCTTAAGGAAGGAAGATTTGGTAATTTCAAAAAAGAAGCTAGAGATTGGGCTCTTTCAAGAAACAGATACTGGGGAACTCCTCTACCTATCTGGATATGTGGTAATGAACATAGAACGGTAGTAGGAAGTTTAGAAGAACTCAAAACCTTGTACGGAAAACCTCTGCATGATAACTTCAGCTTACATAGGCTTTGGGTTGATGAAATAATCTTCAAGTGCCCCGAATGTGGTGATATCTGTGAGCGAGTTCCATATGTAGTTGACCCATGGTATGATTCTGGAAGTGCGCCCTTTGCTCAATATCATTATCCATTTGAAAACAAAGAGTTATTCGATGAGCACTTTCCTTATGATTTCATCACAGAAGCTATTGATCAAACACGTGGTTGGTTCTACACTTTGCTTGCTGTAGGTACAATCTTATTCGATAAACCAGCTTTCATGAACTGCTTAACAATGGGACATACACTTGATGATAAAGGTAAAAAAATGAGTAAAAGTAAAGGAAACGTTATTTTTTCCGATGAAGTAATCTCAAAGTATGGGGCAGATGCAGTAAGATGGTTTTTGTTTTCATATCCTACATGGAATAGTGTAAGGATAGACACAAATCATATCTATGAAGCTATGAAGAAATTCATACTAACTCTTTGGAATAGTTATAGTTTCTTTGTTTCAAACGCGAATGTGGATAACTTCAATCCAGTTTCATTTGATGTACCTTTAGAACAAAGACCAGAACTCGATAAATGGTTAATAAGTGAAGTAAACTATCTCGTTAAATCAGTAAATGATGCATTAAATAATATGACAGTACATATAGCTGCTGAAGCATTTGAGAAATTTGTTGTAGATAAATTTAGTAATTGGTATCTTCGTCAATCTCGTCGTCGTTTTTGGAAAAATGAACTAGATCTTGATAAAAAATCTGCATATATTACAACTTACGAAGTTTTATCAATCCTTTCTAAATTGCTTGCCCCCTTCATACCATTTATCTCTGAACAATTATTTCAGAATCTAGTAAAAAGGTTAAATCCAGAAGAAGTAGAAAGTGTTCATTTGTGTTCATATCCATCCTTCAATAAGAAGCAAACCGACCCAAAACTATCTAAGGACATGAATGCTGTTCTATCACTTGTTACAACAGGTAGAAGCATAAGATCATCAGCTAGCATAAAATTAAGACAACCCCTTGC
>JAEOTG010000020.1 GCA_016839985.1 Candidatus Heimdallarchaeota archaeon
AAAAACTCCTTGGAATGAAATGTCCAAAGAAGCACAAGATGCTTTTCTTTTTGGTACAAAAGAAGTATTCGAATTCGAATATGAAACTAGATCTGTAAGCAAAGCTACAAGAAAAAGTAAATGGTGGGGACCTTTTAATGAATGGGGATCTAGTTTTTTCAAATATGGAGATTTATTCGAAACATATACTGATAGATATACATGTGATCAGTGTAACGGTCAAAAATTAAAGGATGAATTTCTTACTCTTAAACTAAAGGGAAAAAATATACATGAACTAAAACAATTACCTTTCAGAAACCTTCTAGAGATTTTTCGGTTATTAAAAGAAGTAAATTTTCAAAAACAAGAGCATTTAATTCAGTATTGGAGAAGAATAACTCTAAGGTTGGAATATCTCGTTAAAGTAGGATTGGGGTATCTTCACACTGATAGACTCAATTATACTCTTTCTGCAGGAGAATCTGAGCGTTTAAGATTAGTTACAGTATTAGGGAGTGGTTTAACCTCTCTAACAATTTTACTCGATGAACCTAGTCGTGGATTGCATCCCTCTGAAGTTAGCAATCTAGTAGACATTCTTCAAGAAGTTCGTAATAATGGTAATTCAGTTATTGTTGTTGAACATGATCCTGAAATCATAAATGCTGCAGATCACATTCTTGATATGGGACCTGGTCCTGGAAGACTGGGGGGAGAGATAGTAGCCAAAGGAAATATGGAGGACATTTTAAAATCTGATTCTTTAACAGCTCAATGGTTAAAAGGTGAAAAGAAAACAGATCCCTATAGCAAGAAAACAGAAGGGCAGCTCACTCTTGATGCAGGTAGGAGAAAACCTAGAGACTGGATTAGTGTGAAAGGAGCCAAAGAAAACAATTTGAAGAATCTAGATATAAAAATTCCTTTGGGGATTCTTACAGGTGTATGTGGTGTATCAGGTTCAGGAAAAAGCTCTTTAATTCTTGATACACTTGGGATTGCTTTGACACCTGATAAAGCAACTTCTTCACTAGGAGGACGAAAAAGAGATCCTGGTGTGCATGATTCAATAGAAAATGCCCCAAATCAAACCATTCTCATTGATCAATCAAAAACAAAGGTTTATAGTCCTCTTATCTTTTTTGGATTACTCAGTCCTCTAGCTAGAATTTACTCAAAAACTGAAAAAGCAGAAGCATTAGAATTAAAAGAGGATCAACTCAAAAGAAGTTGTTCAGAATGTAAGGGGAGGGGAATGATTCGGATGAAAATGGGATTTCTACCTTCTGTTTTATCAACTTGTGATATATGTAAAGGAACAGGTTTTTCCCCAGAAACATGGGAACTAAAATACAAAGGATATTCACTTCCTGAAATCACACGCTTAACTATCGATGAAGTATATAATCTATTCAAAGATGAAGATGATACAATAGCTCGTTATCTTAAAGCAGCAAAGGATGTAGGTTTAGGTTATCTTGTACTTAAACAACCTCAGTTTTCTCTTTCAGGAGGAGAATGTCAAAGACTGAAAATTGTTAAAGAGTTGTGTAAAAAAACAAAAAAAGGTTCTTTATATATTGTCGATGAGCCAACAGTTGGATTACATTTGGATGATGTTGAGAGATTAATTAACGTTCTTCAGAGATTAGTTGATGCTGGTAACTCTGTTATTGTAATCGAACATCACCCTCATATATTAGCAGCATGTGATTTCATTCTAGAATTAGGACCTATGGGTGGACCTGAAGGAGGTTATCTTATTGCTGAGGGATCACCAGAATCTATTTGTAAAATGGATACACCTACAGCGCCTTATCTTAAGAAAACATTGGAGGGATTATTATGACATGGATACCTTTGCTTCTTGGAGATCCTTCGCCTTCTCTACGTTTATTAGTTTTACAAGAATTATTAAAGAAAGATGAAAATGACATTGAATTTCAAGAACTTAAGAAAAATCAACTAAAGGATCCTTTGATTTCGGAGTTACTTAAATTTCAACAAAAAGATGGTTCTTGGGTAAATGCTGAAATCTTAGGTTTAACAATGGCAAATCCTATTCTCAACACTTCTCAAGCAATGTGCAGACTAGCATATCTTGGCCTTGATAAAAAGCATCAAGCGATTCAGAAAGCTGCAGAATATCTTTTTTCCTTTCAACTCAAAAGTGGAGCTTGGCCAGGAATAGTTAACGCTTCTATGGCTTTATGGATGAAAGAGACAAGTAAGAAAAGTACTGAACCATATTTCACTCATCCCCATCATGGTAATGTTATTGCACCAGGATTAACAGGATTTCCACTAAGATCTTTAGCTATGTGTGGTTATGCTACAGATCCTCGAGCTGAGAAAGCCTATGATTATTTACTTACCCTTCTTTCTCCAGATGGTTCTTGGCCTTACATGATATCCCCTGAAGGTGAAATAGGATATCAAGTAGTTGGATATAGAAAAATGCCTAATTCCAGATACGGATGTAGAACAAACACATCTGTGGTTCTCAATTGTTTTGCTTACCATTCAGATAGAAAGAATAGTAATCAAGCTATGAAAGCCTTGGATTTACTCTTAGCCAGAGAAACTAGAGAAAGGCAACACTTAGGTTTTGAAGTAGCAAGGATGATTGGTGTTGAATCAGCACATGGTTTCTTAACATATTATGCTAGGTTTGATGTGGCAATGATTATAGATTTGTGTTGGAGAATTGGAGCTACTAGAGAAGATCCTAGAGTAGAAAATCTAATTAAGTACATTCAAGAAACTCAAGGAAAACATGGAATATGGATATATGAACCTAAACCTCAGGTTTCAAGATGGGTAACTTTTGATATTCTTCGGTCTCTTTCAAAGATTGATGAAACGGGTGATTGGATAACTACTCAACCAAGAACAAAATATCGTTCTTATCCAAGAAAACCTAAAAGATATTAGAGCGTTTCAAAGAAAAAACGACTAAACTTTTTATATTCAAATATTGTTCTGTTTATGATAAATAATGAAAGAAGAAACTGAAAACATTGTCAGAGAATTAATGAAACAAACTTCTACAGCATATCTAGCAACAATTGATGAGAAAGGATTCCCATATATTCGAGCAGTTTTTAATCTAAAATGTCCTGATTCTTTTCCGCATCCAGCTAAAGTAATTAGCGAATATGATGACAATCAATACACTGTATATATTTCCACTAATACTTCTTCAATTAAAATGAAACATATAAATGAAAGAAATAATATCGCCGTTTATTTTTCTATACCAAGTGAAGGAAAAGGGATAATGCTTCAAGGACAAGCTGAGATTGTAAAAGATATGGAATTTAAAGAAAAAATTTGGGTTGAAAATTGGACACAATATTATCCAAAAGGTTATTCAGATCCTGATTTTACAATGCTAAAAATGAAACCAAAATATCTGAAGGGATGGTATCGTGGTCACCTTGAGCTTAGGTTTAATGATTAAGAAATGCTAAAGTTATAAAAGACTCTTCTAAGCTCTTAAGTTGATATGTAAAAGATTAAGAGCTTAAAATAAAAATATTGTAAATGATGAATCAAATTCATAAAACAAATGCTTTTGAAAATATATTAGTTAATAAAGCTCAAGGTTCATGGTTTTGGGATATCAATGAAAACAAGTATCTGGATCTTACGTCAGGCATGTGGTGCTGTAATTTAGGACATAATCATCCAGAAATAATTCAAGCTATTAAGAATCAATTGGATAAAATAATACACAAGAACACTAGATTCCTTACTCCAACAACACTTGAAGCAGCAAAGTCCATCTTGAATTTTTTTTCTAATGATTATGATAAAATCACTTTATTAAACAGCGGAAGCGAAGCGATGGAATTTGCAATTGGTTTTGCAAGAAAAGCAACAAAACAACTAGATATTTTATCTCTTAAAGATTCATACTTAGGAGCTTATGGGTTATCAAAAGAATCATCTTATACATCACAAAAAGCATCAAAGCTAAAAATACCTTATCCAATATGTAATTCAACACAATGTAAATGCCTTGAAGAGTATGATTCTCTAATTAATCATATAATAGAAAATTATGCTTCTAAGCTTGCATGTTTTGTTTTAGAACCAATTATGGTAAGTGGTGGAATAATAAAACCATGTTCAAATTTCATAAGCAAACTTTGTAAGATGTTACAAGAAGTTGGTGTTTTGATAATAGTTGATGAAATTACTACAGGATTTGGGAGAGCAGGTAAAAAATTTGGTTACGAATGTTTTGGTATAAAGCCTGATATAATCGTCCTTGGAAAATCGTTAGGAAATGGGTATCCTGTTAGTTCTATTATTACATACGAATATGTAGAATCTAAAATTTCACCAAACAACATGTATTATGCTCAATCTCATCAGTTGGATCCTTTAGGGGCTGCAGCTGCTTTGTCAGTAATTGATGTTTTTAAAAATGATAGAATAATTGAAAAGAGTCAAGATAAAATAAAAAATTTCAATAACTTCTTTGAAACACTTTCTCATCCTTGCATTCAAGATATAAGATCTTATGGAATGATATTTGGAATTCAATTTCAACCATATGCAAATTTCTCAACAAAAGAACTAATCCTAAATTTGAAAAACAATCTATTGAAAGAAGGAATAATGATAGGTATCAGCTTAGGAAAGGATTTAATTCGATTATTACCACCTTTAAATATCTCTGAAAAGGAAATAGAATTCTTTAAGCAAAAAATAGTAAAAATACTTAATTCAATTGATTAGGTTATCATTTTTTTTAATTGCAGATTACAAATATTTTATTTAGAAGTTCAATATATTCGCTATTGTATATACTATGAAACGATTCCCTTACTTCAAATCAGCTATGATTAGCATGGGTCTTTTTTCGAGTAGTGTTGCTTGGTCTGCTTATTCTGTTTATGTTCCACTTTTCGCTAGACAGAACCTTATTGCTATTATGGGTCAGCAACCAATCATCAACACTCTTGTTGGTATAATCATGATCCTTGATAATATTGCTGCACTTTTCATCCAACCTTATATTGGAGAATTAAGTGATAGAACCTGGATACCGAAGTTAGGGAGACGAATGCCTTTCGTTATAATAGGTATCCCCTTAGCAGCTACTTTCTTTGGATTGATAGGAACGTTTCATGATGTAATGTACCTGTTTATAATTGCAATTATTGGATTCAATGTGAGTATGGCTTTCTATAAAACTCCTGTAATGAGTTTATTACCAGATCACCTTCCTAAAGAATATAGAAGTCAAGGTTCAGGTGTATTGAATGTTGCGACTGGAGCTGCAAACTTGACAGGTTTATTAGTGTCTTCTTATTTCTACAAAAATCATACTCCAGCATTAGCTTTTTGGGTTTTAGGTGCAATAATGGTTTTCTGTCTCATTCTACTTGTAGTGAATGTAAGAGAAAAGAAGGGAACTGAATATGTGAAGCAGGAAGAAAAAGTTAAGATCTTAAAATCACTTAAAATAATGTTTTCTGAAACAGATAGAACTGTTATTCTTATGCTTGTTGCTATTTTTTTCTTAAATTCAGGTTATTATGTTGGTGAAACATTTCTCAGTAGTTACGTTTCTGTTGTACTCGGTTTCTCTGATTATGCTGCAGCTGTTATGTTAGGAGTGTTTATGGGATTTGTTATACTTTCAGCAATTCCAGCGGGTTTTCTTGGCAGAAGAATAGGACCTATAAATGCAACTCTCATTGGTATTGGAGGTTTTATTGTTGGAATAACTCCAGTCACTTGGATTAGCATAAGAAACACAGAACTCATGAAGAAACTTCTTACATTAAACTACCTCGTTCTAAGCTGGGAAGCTGTCTTATACTCACTCATTATTGCTGTAGTGGGTTTTTGTTATATCCTAGCATCAATAAATGTAATTGTAGTAATCTGGGATTTAGCACCGCGGAAGAGAGTTGCAACATATACGGGGTATTTCTATGTTTTCACCTCCCTATCTGCAATTGTCAGTCCATTCTTAGCTGGCTTAATCTTTGATTTAGTTGGTTTTATTCGAAAAGGAACGGGATTAAAAACACTCTTTGTATATGTTTCTGCTGCTTTTGTAATAGCTCTATTATTTGTCACAAGAGTGAAAACTCACTTCAATAAAGAATGGAAGAAAGATCTTGAGAGAAGAGAGATTATAAAAGAAGAAAGAAGAGAGATGAGAAAAAGAACTATGTTACTTGAGACCTTATTATTTGGACAGATTCTAAGAATCAGAGCAACAAGGAAACTAAAGAGAATGCAAAAGG
>JAEOTG010000021.1 GCA_016839985.1 Candidatus Heimdallarchaeota archaeon
AAAGGAGTTGGATTTCACCAAAAGGTGGATTTTATGTAACATACATTGTACCACTTGGAAAAGAGCTTTTAGAGGTAGAATTAGCGTTTTTTCATTATGCTACAGCTTTAGCTATTCAAAAAATGTTACTCAAACTTTTTCAAGTAAACTCCAAGATAAAATGGCCTAATGATGTTTATCTCAATGATAAAAAAATTGCAGGAGTTTTGATTGAATATATTATGGGAGAGAAAAACTATATTTTGATAGGAGTTGGAATAAACGTAAACAATGAAACGAGTGATTTATCTTCAATCCTTGATGAACAAGCTATAAGTCTACAAACAGCTTTGAAAGTTGAGGTTAACATCAAGGATATAGAAACCAAATTATCAGAGTTGATAATTATAAATACACGACAGGTCTTGAATACAGAATTGGATAATCTTGCTCATGATTTCAATTCAAACCTGATTTACTATAACGATTATATTTATTTACAAGATGATTCGGTAGGAATTTGTAAAGGAATAAATGAAGAAGGCAATTTGGTTCTAGAAAAAAACAATCACAGAATATTACTCTCTATTAATAATTCTGATGAAATACTAGAAAATAATCAATCTCAATATCAAACCTAAAGTTTAAAAAGGTGTGTTATTCATTCCTTTTAGGTGTAGAAGAAGTGGCAATAACATATATTCCATCTATATTTAGTGTCTTTATCACTATTGGATTCTTTACATTAATTTTTGGAATAATTTTTTGGGGTATAAGAAAAATTAACAGAAATATCTCTGACAAAAGATTAAGAAGAAAATTAACAGCTGCAAGTATGGCAGGTGCTACATTAGAAGAATAAAGATTCTTAGTTTATCGTTTATTTTCACTATTTTTACTAAAATACAAATTTTAATTTTCTTAATTTATGAATAAATTTTAAAAATGATGTGATTTAGTGTATATAATGACAATAAAAACAATAAAAATATTATTAACAACACTTTTGGTAATTTCACCTTTTTCATTTGCTTTTCAATTAACTTTAGCTAAAGAAGTTCAACCTCGATATGTGCATCTATCATGGCAAAATGACACAGCGACAACTATGACTGTTAGCTGGAATACGATTGATTTAACTTCTTCTATTGTACATTATGGAGTTGATAATAGTTATGGAAATGAAGCAACAGGAGCTGAAGGAAGTTGGCACCATGTTGAATTAACAAGTTTGAATCCTGATACTGTATATCATTATAGAGTAGGAAATGGAAAAGTTTGGAGTACTGATTCAACTTTCAAAACAGGGACTTTGGGAGTACATGCAAGATTTGTTGCTTGGGGTGATTCTAGAACTAATCGTCCAGAAAGAAAAGAAATAATGAATACAGTAAACACATTGGAATTTGATTTTTCTGTTTTTGATGGTGATTTAGTAGAATCAGGTCGTGATGTTGATCAATGGTATAATTGGTTTGCTGATTTTTCTCCACTACTTAAGCATATTCCATTTATGTCAGTTTTAGGTAATCATGAAAATAATCATTCGAATTTCTACAATGTCTTCGCTTATCCAGGAAAAGAAGAATATTATTCTTTTAATTATGGTCCGATACACTTCATAGGTCTTCACACTTGTGTTCCTGATTATGGAGGTACATTTGATGAACAAATAGATTGGTTATTAACTGATTTAGATGTAAATAAGAATTATAAGTGGAAAATTGTTATAATGCATCGTCCAGCATACTCCTCATCTCTAAGAAACTATAATGGAGATTATGAAGATATACAAACATTGCTAGTACCAATCTTTGAAGAACATAATATAACTATGGTTGTTTCTGGACATGATCATTGGTATGAAAGACTTCAAAAAAATAATATAACTTACATTGTTGCTGGTGCAGCTGGTGCTCCACTTTATGAAATAAATGAGTTTTACAAAATAGAAGAATCAATGTATGCTGAATCAGTCCTTCATGCTGTCTTTCTAGAAGTATATGAAAACCAGATAGATCTTCGCACATTTAAATCAGATAGAACAATTATAGATCAATATACGATAAATAAAGAAAGTAAACCTGACCTAAGATGCAACAATTTACCTTTTATATATTCAGTTTCAAAGAATGATTCTCAAGATATAACTATTACTATTAGTAATATTGGAGAAGTAAACATAACAGAAGCAACAAAAGCAAGAGTGGAAATAAGTACCGGAGAATCATGGGAGATTACTATTCCACCTCTTAATATCTCTGAAAGTGTTTCATTTGAGTATGATTGGGAAGTTCCTGACAAGGAGTTATATACCTGGACTGTAACAGTTGATACTGAAAATCAAATAAATGAAATTGAAGAAGATAATAATCAAATAAAATTTTACTTTGATGCTAGAGAACCAGAAGAAACAGAAAAAACATCCTTCTTTGCTGAAGGTATATGGTCTTTTATTGCTGCTTTAAGCACTATAATAGCTGTTGTTATAATAAAAAAGAAAAGAAAGAAATAAAATTAATTATTTCAAATTTTTCACTTTTTTTGTTTTCTTCTAAGTACTACTAAAGCTATCAAGAATACACCTAATGATGCTCCGATGTAACTATATGGACATGGACAAGTTTGACAATAAGTACAGCATCGAGTATTCAATGGGTAAATATCTTGAGAACCTGCAGTACCATCAATATCATAAGGACATTCTGGTCCTTCCCAGTCACTCCAATAGTTACCTTCACATTTGGATTCTAGATACCATATGTTTCCTATACAATTATCATTAGCTTGAGAAGTTCCACCAACATTATTGTCCTTGAAAGTGTTATGATTGATAACATTATAGTCTGAATCTTGGTATAAATCAATTGCATATGAATCACAATTTTCGATCTCATTAGAACTGATTGAACACTCATCACTACTTAAAGAACGAATTCCTTCAGCACAGATTTTTATTTCATTATAAGTTACTATTGTATAATTTGCTAATTCCAACAAAATGCCCATATTACAATTCGATACTATATTTCTATCTAATCCAACATCTTTAGTATAGTAAAGGTGTATATTACATTCGCCATTTTCTTTTATAGTATTGTTTGAAATTACTGTTGAATTAAGGGAATTAGCATATATTCCACATCCAATTACAACATCGGCATGAGTAGCTTCATATGTAAAATAGTTATTTTCACATGTATTTTCATTAATTATTGCAGCACTGGTTCCAACTAATTCGATTCCATAACAAACATCATCTATAGTAGAAGAAGAAGCTTGATTATTATTACATTGGTTATTTTCAACAAATATGTAAGTTGCACCAACAAGCTTTATTCCGCCTTTGTAATTATTATTACATATGTTATTAATTATAGTAGAACCTGTTGTAGAAGAAGGAAGAGTTCGTTCTTGAATATACATTCCCCAAATCAGATTATTATTACAAGTATTATTGTAAATATATGAAGTATTAACTGGAGTATTTTCAAGATATATACCATAATCATAGTTAGTGATACTGCAATTTCTAATGACGAAAAAATCAGTTGTATCCTTAACATAGATACCTGCATCTGTTGAACCACTATCATACCAATAATCTTCAATTATATGTGGATCACCTAGTACTCCAGAACCAGCTGAACTGTAGATTGCAAAATCTGCGTTTGAATCTATAAGAATCTCAGCTGTAGAAATTTCTGGATTCAGATTCATTAATGATGAAACTAGATTCTCCTGAAGGGTGTAATATTGTTCTTGACATACTGTCTTAGAATCAGCTGTTGCAATAGTGAATACTGAAATAAGTAACATAAAACACAATATATTCAATAATATCTTTTTCATTTCACCACATCCTTTTTTAAAGTGTGAAACAAATGATAAAATATATAAAAACTTATCTGTTAAATGAGATACTTGCGCAAACAAAACCTTGTTGTGAAGGTTTTCTTCT
>JAEOTG010000126.1 GCA_016839985.1 Candidatus Heimdallarchaeota archaeon
AACCATAGTGTGTAGACTTAATGTGAACTTGAGATCTTACAACTAGAGTACTATCTATAAAACACTTGACAGCTGATAGATTATCTTTATCACACTTGTGAACATCAACTAGTTCAACGAGTCCAGAGATTGTCTCTATTCTTATCAGTTTTGCGGGAATAACTAGTTTACGCTGTCTTTGGCATTTGTTACATTGATAACTAACCGTCTCTGTACCACTAGAATCACTCAAGTTTGAAACCCCGGATAAGTACTATAGAACTTTCAAAAGAAAGCTATATATCCTTTTGGATGGTTGAAAGCAATGTTAAACCCAATATTCTGCATAGTCTGCAATAAATTTCTCAATAGAAATTGGTTTTTTACCCATTATTTTCTCAAAATCATCATAAATTATATCTGATTTCTTTCTTTTAGCTGCGAAATAAATCATTCTCATGATTCTAATCATACCTTTGTCAAAACCATAATGCAACATTTTCTTCTTGAAAGCTCTTCCTGAAGGATTACTATATTTGATGGGATGTTTTAAGATTAATCTCATTTTCTTTGCTATTTCATGAAAATCTAATGCTTCATTACCTGTAATATGGATAATTTGATTTTTGTATTCACCAGTAAGTAGTAGTTTAGCAGCAACTTCTCCTATATCTCTTACATCTGTAAAACTTATTTTTGCATCACCAGCTGGGATAAAGATATCTTTCTCTTTTTGAATAGGTTTTTTATGAGTGGTTGACAGGTTTTGCATAAAATAACCCGCTCTTAAATGGGTATAAGGGATTTCTAATTCTTCCAAATGTTTTTCTACTTTGTAATGGGGAACCATTGGGTTAGCATCAGCTATTGAAAGTGTAACCACATGTTCAACTCCCTTCTTCTTGATGAGATTTATGAATGGAAACATATATTTCTGAACATTACCAATTTGAGGGGGACGCATAAGAAAGATTCGATCTATTTTATTCAAGCAAGGAGCTAAAGTATTCCTATCATAAAAATCAAGTTTGCGAAATTTAACTGAATCTCCAAACAAAATTGTAGTCGCTTCTTTGTGTAAGTCTGCTGCAAAAATGGTTTCCTTTGTTTTTAGCAGACTTTTGATAACTTCTCTCCCTACATTCCCACTTGGTCCAGTAACAAGTATGTTTGAAATTTTGTCCACCCATTTAAGTGTAAGATGGTTTATTTAAAAATATTTCGAAAGCGAAATATTCGTAATCGAAAGATATTTATTTCTGAAATCTATGCAATTTTTGAAATGAAAAAGCCTTCGAAGATCGGATTATATGTTGCAAAGATTCATCAAACATCTGATAGACTATTTTCAAAAAAGTTAAAAGAAAATAATTTAGCGGATTTGAATCCTTCTCAAGGTAGAGTTCTCTTCGCTTTGAGAGAACAGGATTTGATTTCAATTCAAGAGTTAGCTAATCGTACCTCTTTGAGTAATTCAACACTCACAGTTGTTTTAGATAAATTAGAAGCCAAAAAATTAATTGAAAGAACAAATTCTAAAGAAGACAGAAGAAAATACCTCATTAAATTAAAGAAAGAATTCTATGAAGATCTTGAAATATATAACAAAATTATTTTAGAAATGAGTAGAATTTACTATGAAGGTTTTCCATTTGAAGAAATAGAGGAATTTGAAGATAAGCTATTGATTATCTTAAACAACCTTGAAAGGCATGAAAAACTATAAACCAAAAATAGTGAATTTAATATCCTGAAACTAAAAATTACTTTTTGTTTCATAAGAATATTTTTGAATAAGCTTTAGATAAGTTTCAAAATCAGAGGACATACAATTGACAAAAGCTTCTAAAAAGAATCAAGATCCATATCATAAGTTATCCAAGACTCTAAACAGAATCCCTAATGGTTTTGCGACAACAAAGGATGGCACTCACATAAGACTTCTTCAGTGGATCTTCAAACCTGATGAAGCAGAGCTTGCAAGTAAAATGAAACTTTCTGGAGAAACAATAGAAAAAATGTCCAAACGATTGAAGATACCAGAAGATGAACTAGTTGTAAAACTAAAAGCAATGAGAGAGAAAGGACATATACTTATCCGAAGATCGAAAGGTGTAGAAAAATATGGCTTACTACCTTTTGTGGTTGGAATTTATGAAGAACAAGTTCATCGTATGGATTCAGAATTCGCTCATCTCTTTGAAGAGTATGTGCAAAAAACACGTGGAGATATTTTATTCACCTCTACTCCCCCAATTCAAAGAGTTGTACCAGTTAATAAAGTGATAAAAACTGAACTTGAAATCCATCCTTATGATGTAGCAGAGAATATGGTTAAACAAGCTAAAAGCTGGGGAGTAAGAGAGTGTATCTGCAAAAAACAGAAGAATGTTATAGGAGAACCTTGTAGTTATCCAACAGAAGTATGTTTGACATTTTCTAGCAGAAAAAATGCATACGAGAATAGTAATAGAACAAAACCAATCACAATGGAAAGAGCTTTAGAAATTCTTCAAGAAACAGAGGAAGCAGGACTCATACATTCATCAATGAACGTGCAAGAGAGTCATAAGTATATTTGCAATTGTTGTACTTGTTGTTGTGGAATACTTCGAGCAGTAACTGAATGGGATAAACCCAAAGCTATGGTTAAATCAGATTATGAAATTTCAGTGGATGAAGAATCTTGCATAGGTTGTGGAAAATGCATTGATCGTTGTCAATTTAATGCACTAGAAATAGTAGATGGAAAATGCACAGTAAATGACAAATGCGTTGGGTGTGGTGTTTGTGCTCTTGTATGCCCCAAAGATGCGCTTAGTTTGATTCATAGAGATTCTTCAGAGATAGAAGAACCTCCAAAGAATTTAATCAGATGGATGTTGAGAAGAGCATTTTCTAGAAAAGTTAACATATTTAAAATAATTTAATTATTTTCAAATGATTATTAATAAGTTTTTAAAATGTACTGAAAATATTTAACTAAATGATGTACATTGGAGATTTAATACATTTCTTTCTTATTGTATTCTTTAGTGTTTACTTCATAACTCATATTCCTTTTGATGCTTATATGCTTATTAAGAAAGGAAAGGCATCTTATCCTAGTACATCTTTTAATTCCTTTCTTGAAGGGGCTTCTGTTTTTTTCTCAACAGTATTTTTTTGGATGTATATAATCATATCACCAATTCTATATCTGACAAAGGAGATTCTATTTCTAACAGTTTATTTCCCTCCAACTGTTCAGTTCATTTTAGTAATAATTGGAATGTTCTTAATGACAATTGGTATAATAATAGCTTCATTAGGAAGAATAGGTAGAGGAGTATATTTAGCAAAAGATAAACCCAAGTTGGCAACAAAGTGGGGACATGCAATAGTTCGTCATCCAG
>JAEOTG010000127.1 GCA_016839985.1 Candidatus Heimdallarchaeota archaeon
CCTCCTGAATTCGATTCAATTATAAATGCAACAACAACAGGAGTTCCTTATGTTTATTATGCACCTGCAAACAAAATAAATCATAGTATAGTTATCTCATACAGAGTATATGGTGCTTCAGTAAATGATTCTGTAACTCTTGCATTATCTGTTTATAGGGATAAAATTACAAACGCTTCTTTGGATATATTTGATAGTGAGATTGTTTTTGTACCTATGGTTTGGGCAAACATATCAACTTCTACATATGAAGTGTTTAATACAACAATAACTCTAACTGAAAGAACAATTTATTTCTGTGCAAACAACTCATATGGATGGGATTCATGGGGAGATACTGGATTGCTAGAAAGCACAATGAATATCTATAAAATAAATAATGGTTTTCACTTTGAATCTAAAACATTTCTGTCAGAACCTCACACCGAAGTTGATAATGTTAATATGACTATTACGTCTTATAATGCTACTGATTCAGAAACCTTTGGAATAGGATATTATGTTGTGGAAAGTTCTACAAATAATACAGAAATTGTTTCTTGGACAATGGAAGAAGCTATTTTTGAGACAGTATATAATGTGACAAAAGACAATGGTTTCAATGATACTATAAGGGAATTTTCTCTTTTACTGGGACCTTATAATGTTGGGAATATACTCTATTATCAAGCTTACAATATTTATTATGGGGAGATCTATAACGAAACAACGGGAGCGTTATATTCTTTACAAATCTATGATTCGCGTCCTCAACTAACACTTAGACCATTGAATGAAAGTTACTTCAATGATGAACGGGTTATATTTTCATATGAAATTGAATTAGCTAGAGGGAATATTACAGGTGTTCTTTTTGACTATGACGATGGTTCCTCATTAGATATATTACCTCTTGATGAAACTCACTCATTCAATTATACTTATGCAAGGATTACCAATAGATACACAACTACACTTTATGTGAATAATTCATTGGGAACATCAAACAACATCTCTACTCAAATCATATTAGATTTCGAGGGTCCATTTGTTAATATATTATCACATACGGATAATTCTGTAAATATAACAGATGGGTATGTGGAGTTATATTTCAATTACAGTGATGAGTATTCAGGAGTATGGTACGTTTACTTAGATTGGGATGATGGAACAGTATCCAATGTCACAGAGGAAAATTATGCTTATCACAATTTTGTGTTGAGTGGTGAATATAGTGTAACTATTATGGCTGTAGATAAAGCTGGAAATCAATTCAATATTTCTGTTGTTTTTATTATAGAACTACCAGTTCAAACAAATCCACAGCTTTCACCTTTTGGTATAACAGCTGTAATAATTGCTACAATTGCATTAAGTAGCTATTTTTCTTTGAAAAAAAGAAGAAAGAATAAAATTTAGTTTGTTGGATTTTTTTTCTTTACATTTTTCTTTTATGTCATATCACTTATTAATAAAGTAAGGTTAATAAGTCATGATTTTCAATATTAGAGTAACATTTTAGAGCTGATAAAACTGAGTTATGAAAGAGAAGATGTTTATAATTTAGATTTTTCAAAACTTGATCTTCCTGAAATAACTCTATCTAAAGCAAAAAAAACACACCTACTCACTCATCTCTTATTATACAGAGGAGTAGTGTTATCAAAGTATGCAGAAGAGCATGAAATTTCTATTGCATCAATTAAGGTTTTTGTTCAACATCTAATCCAATTACTTGTAGTTAGAGGATATTACCGAAAAGATAAATTCAATGTTTCAGCTGTCTTTAAACATCCTGAAATAAAACCTGGAAGACTTAGTGTTGTTAGAAAAAACATTCTTGGATTATTGGTATATCCTAATAAAGTAAAGATAAGCGATCTTTCCAAAATTATTGAAATCTCAACGGAAGAAATGGAAGAGAATTTAAAAATCCTAATCAGTAAGGGTTTATTCATAGGGAGAATAAAAAATAAGGAGATAATGCCTGATTGGATTTGGAAACCTCCTGAAAAAGCAACAATTACAACAGAGGATACTTTCATTGTAGGAATCTGTATGATGTTACGTAATGCTGAAATAAGTAAAGTAGCAAAACGCACTAGTTTTTCAAAAGAGGAAATTATTGAGAGAATTGCAAGATTGATGTTATACCGCAAATTAGATGTCAAATTTGATATTGAATCACACCTTGTAGGTTTTCCAAAAGTTTTAGTTACTGTAAATAAGTATCATATTTCACCTCGAATTCTTCCTTTAGAAGCTTTGCAAGGTAAGGAAAAAGAAGCTGTAGGTTATGTAATTCTAAAGAAGAAAACTTCTATTCAAGATTTAGCTAAATTTATGGATATGGAATCTTTAGATGCAAGTAAAGTTCTTGCACTCCTTACTGCGAGAGGAACTTTTCAATTCATTTTTGCCGAAACAAATTACATTACGCCTGTTGTAACTCCAGATTTAAAACCTAAAAGGACTATTGAAGAAATGGCAACTTTATCATTCTTCAATTACGAAGCTCTTTTTGGATTACTTTCTACTCAAGACAAAATTCCATTGAAAAAACTTATGTCTCTAATGAATAGATCAGTCGGTGAGATTCTAGAAGGAGTTATTACACTGTTACTTGAAGGATTCATATCTTGTACATTGAAAGGTAACGCTCTTTATATTGATGTCATTAGAAGATATAGCAGAGCTCAAGAGGGGACTTTAGAGAGATGGGAAAAGATAGTATTAGGAATGGTTGTTGCTAAATCAAGCATAAGTGTTAAAGATATTGCATTAGCTTTAGGAGTTGACAAATATTATGCAATGGAAAAACTCTATGCGTTTTATGGCAAGGGATTAATTAAAGGGAATATCTCAGGGAACAAACTCGAACCTGATGAGATACCAATTTTTCCACCTTTGGTTCAATTGGATGATTTACCAATTCATTACCAAGAGATATTTGGATACATAATTTCTAATAAAAGAGTCACACTTAGCAATCTTCAGAAATTATGGAGTAAATCATCTGTTGCTGTTAAAAATATAGTTTTTGAGATAACAGGTTCTGGATTACTAAATATGAGGTTAAGCGGAAATTCCTTCTATGTTATATCTTTCCAGAAATTTCTCCCTACTCGAGATTTAGAAGAATTGGGGGAGCAATATGTTCAGATTGTTAATGAAATAGAAAAAACAAGAAGAAAGAGAGTAAAAATGAGTACTCTCGCAACTAAATCATCCTTAGCAGAAAGAGATGTATTTAGAATAGTTACACAGTTAGCTGCTCATGGATATTATAAAGGAATTATAACTTCCACTTATTTTGAAAAATTAGATCAATTAATTTTACCATCACTCAAAATGCATTGTTTAAGCTGTGGTAATTTGATTAAATCAGCTTATGAACCTTGTAGCAATTGTAAACAAATACCACAAAGATGTATAGTATGTCAAGGACTTATTAAACACGGAGATTCTGTTCTCGAATGTCCTCAATGTTCAAATCTAGCACATAATGATCATATGGTTCAGTGGTTAAAAATCAAAGAAGAATGTCCGATATGCAAATCTAAGGTTACAATGCAAACACTAAAAGCGTATACTACATAAAAAGGTGATAAATTTGGAATTAAACGAGATTATAGAAGAGGTTCGTTATTTTTTACAAGAGAGGGGTTGGTTAAAGTATTCACCAAATGATGTTTTCATTCATTTGATTGAAGAGTTAGGAGAAATTGGAAAATATCTATTATTTCTTTCAGAATATAAAAAAGAGGATCAAGGACATAAGAAACCACCTAAAGAGGATATGACGAGAGAATTTGCTCAAGCTTTTTCTTTGTTCTTACAATTATGTATTCTTCTCGATATAGATTTAGAAGAATCTTGGAGAAAGGAAATAAATATTATGAGAGAAAGATTTCCTATAAACAATAAACACATATAATCGTTTGGAGACATATGCAAAGATGCCACCTGAGAAGAAAAAACCAAGAAGCTCAAAAAGGAAAAAAGATAAGATATTCATTAAGGTGGAGAATGTCTCAAAATCTTATAAAATGGGGGAAGTAGAGGTAAAAGCTCTAGATGAAATTTCTATATCTATAAAAAAAGGAGGGATAGTTTCAATAGTAGGTCCATCAGGTAGCGGAAAGACAACTTTACTTAATCTTATTGGTGCATTAGATTATGTTGATAAAGGAAATATTGCAATTGATGGTCAGAAATTAAGCACATTATCAGAAAAAGAACTAAGTTATTTAAGAAGGGAAATTATAGGTTATGTTTTTCAGAATTTTAATTTATTAGAAGAAATAAATGCTGAAAAGAACATTGAAATGCCGATGATATTAGCAAAGAGACCAAAAGAGGAAAGGAAACAAAAAATTGAGGAATTACTTAAAGCAGTAGGATTATATGACAGACGAGATCATAAACCTGATCAACTTTCAGGGGGAGAACAACAGCGCGTAGCAATTGCTAGAGCTCTAGCAAATGATCCTGAATTGATTTTGGCTGATGAGCTTACAGGAAATCTAGATTCTGATACTGGAGATAAAATAATCAAACTTCTTTTAGAACTAAGTAAGAAAAATAAAAAAACTCTAATATTTGTGACTCACGATAATGAATTGGCAATCTTAGCAGACAGACAGTTATACATGAATGATGGTCAAATTCTAAAAGATTTTTCAGCAAAATAAGAGTGGGAAGACTTTTTTCAAATGGGAAAAACTACAATATGGCAAATTTATAAATAACCTTTTTTTGCTTGTATCAGAGTATCTAATAAGGTCAAGGGTTAGTTAATGAGCTATAAAAAATGGTTTTTAAAACACATCTTGAAAGAGAAACTATTAACCTCTATATTATTATTATTTCTCATAATTTTTATTGGGACAGTTTCTATTACTCCATTATTTATAGGTGATATATTTGGAGAATTAGCAAAACCGGATAGATCTTTTCAAATAATTCTAAGGAGCACATTATTCATTGCAGTAGCAGGATTTATTCGAGCGGCAGCTGATTTTATACAAAGCTATGTAAACGAGGTTTTAGCTCATAAAGTAACAAAAAACGTGACTGAAGAATTTTATGATGACATGCTAGAGAAAAGTCAAGAGTTTCATGATAGAGTTCGTATAGGCGACATCATGGCAAGAGCAACATATGATACACGTCAAATGAATATCTTCATTGCACCAGGAATAAAATTCTTGTTTGAAGCATCCTTCACTTTAATTTTTTCAGTCTGTTTGATGCTATGGATAAGTCCGAAGTTAACACTGCTGCTATTAGCTGCTCTACCTTTCTATGTCATAACAATTTATGATTATAACAGAAAATTACGACCAATCTCTAAAGCTCAAATGGAACAAAACAGTCTATTAAATGCAAGGTTACAAGAAAGCATAACTGGAATCAGAGTAATAAGAACATTTGTTAAAGAGGATGAAGAGATCAAGGAATTTGATATTGAAACTGACAAATTAAGAGACATTAACACTAAACGAGGTATAATAAGTGCAAAATATTATGCAGTTGCGATAACTGTTCTTATCATTGCTCTCAGTTTCTTATGGGGAGCATTTGAAGTGACAGCTGGAAATCTAACAATCGATGATCTTGTTACCTATGTCTTCTTAATGATGACTCTGATGATGCCAACTTGGCAATTTGGCTGGACAATTACCCAGTTTCAAATTGGAATGGCTGCTGCAAAAAGGATATACGAAATGAAAGAACGAGAAGAATATGTCCCAGAACCTTCTTCCCCTATTGATTGGTCAGGCAAAATTAATACAATTAATTTTAATCAAGTTTCTTTTTCCTATAATGGAAAAAGCAGTAGAAAAAGAGCTCTAGATAACATTAATTTAGAAATTCCTGGTGAATCAACTGTTGCTATAATAGGTAATCCTGGTTCAGGGAAATCTACACTAATGAAACTCCTTATGCGTCTTTATGATCCAAATGAAGGTACAATAGTTATTAATGAAATTAATATCCGAGATATGTGCATAGCTAATCTCAGGGAGCATATAGGAGTGATAGAACAAGAAGTATTCTTGTTTAGCAAGACAATAAAGGATAACATAGCATATGGTAAACCAGATGCTACTCAAGAAGAGATAATTAATGCAGCTAAACTAGCACATGCTCACGATTTTATTATGAGTTTTGAGGGAGGTTACAACTCAATTGTTGGAGAACGAGGAATAACATTAAGCGGAGGACAAAAACAGAGAATTTCGATTGCTCGTGCTATATTAGTTGATCCTTCTATTTTAGTTCTTGATGATGCAAGTAGTGCTATAGACGCTGAAACAGAAAGAAAAATCCAAACAGCAATAGCTAATGTATTAAGAAATCGAACAACGTTTATCATTACTCATAGATTAGCGACAATCAAAAATGCAGATCTCATTATAGTATTGAGAAACGGACAACTTATGGATAAAGGAACACATGATGAGCTTATCCTCAGAAATATCGATTATAGACGTTTATTTGAGCGATTTTCGGAATTACCACCAATAAAAATCAGGGGAGATAGTTGAAATGATGAGACGTGCAACAGGAACAATGGAATCATATGATAGGCAGTATTCAGATATTGTGCTTATTCGACGATTCTTTAAATATTTAGGACCTTCTGTATTAATGCTAATACTAATTGTTGTTGGTATTATTTCTTCATCAGTTGTAACTATTTTTCCTCCCACTATGGTGCAAAATGCTTTTGATGTTTTGGAAGCAAATGCAGATTGGCTGGCTGTTTTCCCATATGCAATTGGATATGTTCTTCTGTCCTTATTATTGTGGATACTTCAAGTTGTTCTAGGAATCCTTGTAACTATAGTAACTCAAAAGGTTATCAAACAAATACAAATTGAAACATATATCAGTCTACAAGAACATGATCTGATGTTTTTTGATAAGCAATCAACTGGAAAAATAATGAGTAGGATAACTAATGATTCTCAGGAACTTGCAGATATGCTAAACATTGTTGCTCAATTCATTTCTAATTTTCTTGTATTAGTAACAGTACTAATATGGATGTTTGTAGTTAATTGGAGATTGACTTTTGTAACTCTGGGGATGGCACCTTTTGTTTTTGTTATTGCGTTTTTGTTTAGAAGAATAACACGTTTAACAACTGGTGATTGGAGAGCAGCAATAGGTGAAGTTAATGCTTCATTTCAAGAAAGTGTTTCAGGTATCTCTGTAGCAAAAGCTTTTGGGAGAGAAGAAAAATCTAAAGAAGAATTTGAAGTGATAAACTTTGACACTTTTAGATATGCAAAAAAAAGAGCATTTGCTGTAATGGGAGTTTGGCCTCTCATGGACGGTATAAGCGTAATTGGAATGTTTGGTATAACTCTTTATGGGAGTTCATTAATTTTCAATAACTTTGCTACATCTTCAACAATACTTCTATTCTTACTTCTTCTAAACCGGTTCTTATATCCCCTTGTACGAGTTGCTTCTCAATTTTCAACTGTTCAAAGTGGTTTTGCAGCTATGGAGAGAATATTCAGCATAGTTGATGCAGAAAAAGAAATCATAAATCCTCCAAATCCAGTTGTAAAGAAGTTTAAAGGGCATATAACGTTAGAAAATGTTTATCACAAATACGAACCAGAAACTCCAGTATTGCAGGGAATTAATCTTGATATTAAAACTGGTGAATCTATCGCTATTGTTGGTGAGACTGGTGTAGGAAAAACCACTATTACTTCGCTTTTAATGAGATTTTATGATATTTACAGTGGTTCTATAAAAATCGATGGTGTTGATATTCGTGAATATGATTTACATTCTCTTCGATCTCAGATTGGATTAGTTAGTCAGGATGTTTTTCTTTTTAGTGGTTCTGTATTAGATAACATTTGCTATGGTCATCCCACTGCAAGTAAAGAAGAAGTTCAAAAAGTAATCAATATAGTTGATGCGCAGGAATTCATTGATGCATTACCTAATGGATTAGAAACTGAATTAGGTGAAAGAGGAAAAGGATTATCTGCTGGTCAAAGACAAATGATTTCCTTTGCTCGAACTTTATTATCTAATCCTAAAATACTAATTTTAGATGAAGCTACTGCTGCAGTTGATGCTTATACTGAGTGGAAAATCCAAGAAGCTCTAGACAAACTTTTAGCTGATAGAACATCAATAGTAATAGCTCACAGACTTACTACAATTAAGAACTCTGACAGGATAATAGTTATGGATAAAGGAAGAATTGTAGAAGAAGGGAATCATGAAAGTTTGATTAGTGAAGAAGGATTATATTCTGAGCTTTATGATACGTATTTTAAACACCAATCAGCTGAATGGATATCAGAGATAAGTGAAGTATTTACAGACTAGAATGTAATTTTGTAGAGAAGTGTAGATATCTATCCCCCAATTTAATCACTTGCGTGTAGAGCAAATTGGCTGTTCTTTCTTTTTTCGCTAAAACTTGAGAATTGATTTGATTTGGATTTTTTGTTACTTTGAGTCCTAACATCGAAATAAAGCCTCTGTATCGGTTTTTTAGTGAAGTTCTCTATTTTGTGAAGCAGTTTCATCTGGTCACTAACAGCAAGTGAGATTGCTTTTCCTTCATTTTCCATTCGTGAAGTTCTTCCAATTCTATGGACATATATTTCTGGCCCTTCCTTTGGTAAATCAAAATTGAAAACGTGTGTTACATGTGGGAGATCTAAACCTCTTGCTGCAACATTTGTAGCTATCAAACAATCAATTTTTTCTTTTCTGAAATCCTTCAATATAAGTTCTCTTTGGCTTTGTGTTATATCTCCATGTAATGTGTTGAATCTTAGATTTAGATTTTTTTAATGTGTTAAGCTTTTTTTTAGTTTGTCTCACCATATTCTAGAATTA
>JAEOTG010000128.1 GCA_016839985.1 Candidatus Heimdallarchaeota archaeon
AATATTTCAGCTTTTATTTTTCAAATTCTCAGTGTTATTCTATTCATAGGGATAAATTTGCTTGGGATTAGGGAAACAAGTAGAACACAAAATATCTTGGTTCTGGTTAAGATATCAATACTTGTTCTTTATGTAATTGTTGGTATTTTTGCTGTAAAAAAAACAAACTTTACAGATCCAGCCTTCCTTGTAAATGGCTTCCTTCCAGTAATAGCAAGCTCTGTATTGATTTTTGTTTCTATGGAAGGTTTTGAGATTCTCTCAAATTCAGTAGAAGAAATGAAAAATCCTGAAAAAGATCTACCAATTGGTATGTTTCTTTCAATAATTATAGTCCTAATTCTTTATGTTTCTGTTGCAGTAATAACAGTTGGAGTTCTTGGTTGGAGTCTTGAACTGGAGAACATTGGAGAAGTGATACTTACACATTCTGCAGAAGTTTTTCTAAAAGGTGCAGGTAAATGGATTATGGCTTTTGCCGCTATTGTGTCAGCTGCTTCTGCAATTAATGCAACATTACTTGGATCTTCGCGATTATCCTATATGTTGTCTCATGAAGAAGTCATTCCAAAAGCAATTTCGAAAATCAATAGAAAAACAAGAGTTCCAGCTAGAGCAATTGCTGCATCTGGAATAATCAGTATAATTTTTGTATTGATTTTCAATATAGAGATAGTAGCAACTGCAGCGAGTGTTATTTTTATGTTAGTTTTTGGAGCAGTAAATATATCTGCAATTAAGTTACTAGAAGGAAAGAAAAGAATACCTAGTATAATAGGTGCTATCTTAATTATACTCTATTGGTGTTTCTGGTTTTGGCAACTATTTGCATCTTAACAATCAGATTTAAATATCTAAAACTAAACAATTTTTTTATGTTTTCATTAGCAGATTATTATAAATTAGTAGAAGAAGATAGAAATGAGCATTTTAAACTCTTCAAACTTGTTTCAGAGGATACTTTTCATAAGAAATATACAGAGGATACCTGGTCAGCTGAGTTGATATTTAGACATCTACTTTCAACTCTCAATTGGTTTAAGAACATTATTCCTAATGTTGATTTTGATGATACAAAACTTGGTTTCCAATATGGTACTTTACCAGAGGATACTGTCTCATTAGAAGATCTGGAAAAAGAATTCCAAAGAATCTCAGCCGTAGTGCAAGAAGGTATTGAAAATATGACAGAAGAACAAGAAGAAGAGATAATTAAAACTGGTTTCGGAGAAAGACCTAGAAGAAAGATGATAGCTGGACTGATTAATCATGAAAGCAACCATTTAGGTCAAGCAGTTTGGATTTTTAAAAGAATCTCTGGTTGGACTGATCAAGATATTCGAGAGAAGCTTTATGGTGTGAAATCTGAATAAATAGGTGGAGAGAAAAATGTCTGAAGATAGTGAAGTTGTAATAGAAGTAGTTAGCATTCTAGAAGCTGGAACATGTCCCTATGGACATCAAGTTGGAGAAAAATACAAATATCCTGAAGAAAGAGGAAAAATTTGTGCAGCAGCATTTCATTCGATCTATCCTTACGTTTTAGGAATTAGAATTGGAGCAAGCTTTCCTTGGACAGATGAAAAAGACAGTGTTACTGTATGCTGTCCAGATTACAAAAATCCTGTAGTTTTCAGGATATCAAGAGAATAAATTATTTTTTCCTCCTTGTTTCACCACAATAGTAAAGAAGTAATTAATTAAATCTCACTTATGGCTGGAGAGATTATCGCTGTTTCCTCTATTCTTTGTTTTGTAATCTCTAATTCCATGATCAGAAAGGTAGAGAATGTAGCTTCTCCAGTTCAAATCAACGCAGTAAGAACTACAATAGGAGCTCTGTCTTTTGTTATAATAGCTCTCATTCTAGGTGTTTTTCCTGAAATTTTTTCTTTCTCGTCTAATATTTGGCTTCTTCTTCTGGTAAGTGTTTTATTTGCTCAAGTAATAGGAGATACTGCTTATTTTATGGCTCAAGAGCTGCTTGGAACAACCAAAGCATTAGCTATTTCAATGACTTTCCCTTTGATAACTTTCCTATTATCAGCTTTAATTCTGCACACAAAAATCTACTATTATTTCTATATCTCTGCTGCTCTAATAATTAGTGGTGTTTTGTTGATAGCTAAAAGTCAGGAACAAGCTTCCAAAGAACAAGAACAGATACCAGATGACAACAACTCTATTGATGAAGAAACTTTAGAGAAAAAAAATAATCCATCTAATGTTAAAAGTAAACTTAAAGCTATAATTGAAAAATCTAAGTTCAAAGTTTGGTTCTCTGTTACTATTGGTTTTGTTGCATCTATTTCTTGGGCTTTCGGTATTGTTTTTACTGACAAAGTATTGAATTCAATTTCAGATTTACTTGGCACTGAAGCAACTAGTAGTTTAATAGGAAATGCAGCTCGTTTTCCATTTGCTGCTTTAGTTTTAATTCTATTTTCACTGAGAACTCCTAGTACTAAAATCAAAAACTGGAACAAAAAACATTGGGGTTGGTTATTAGTAGCAGCAATTTTGGGGACCTCAGCAGGAGCTTTTCTTTTTGCAGAAGGAACAAGAGTTGCTGGAGCACCTCTAATGTCATTGATTGCAGCTTCTAGTCCTTTGTTTGCACTCCCAATATCTTGGATTTTGAATAAAGAAAGAATAAATCTAGTTGGTTTATTTGGAGTTCTATTAACTATTGGTGGAGTAGTTCTTGTACTTGTTTTATAACAAGTTATGCCTGTTTTTTACTTCTTAGATATCTTATTATTATAACTGAGCTAACTCCAATCAAATCTACTAAAATCCAAATGACAATATAAATTGATTTCTGAATAATCCAGTTAGGTTTAATCATCTCAATAAAAACGATTGGTTCATTTGTTGTTACAGATAATACTCCTAAACTCCACACCTGCTGAAATCTAGATCCTAAGTCAACTGTCCAGACGTTTATTGAAATACCATCTTTAGCAGCAGATCTAAAGAGATTATTTGATCTTCCATGATGTGTGTTAATCATATCATATCCTAGGCTTTTGAATTCTTCTAGATTAATATCATCAGAAAGACCTACTGAGAGAACAGCTTTCATATTGGGTGCATTAATCATTGTATATTCTAGCCATTCTTGGTTATAAGATGTCAACCATATCATTTCATCTATTCCAGCATTTGAAAGTATTGAGAAACATGTGTTGAAATACTGAGCATAATACGGGTGATTATCAGGTGGAGTGTAAAAGTCAACATTGACTATTAAATCATTATCACGTGAAAAATTCAAAGCTTCCTCTAAAGATGGAATTGTTGTAGTTTGGTAGATCTCTAATAAAGAACTAGAAACCTTCCCATTCTTTATAGTATCATGAGGATCTTCATCTACAAACCATTTTCCAGCATTAAGCTGTTTAAGTTCAGAAAAGCTAAATGACTCAGAGCTATCATCAATTCGAATCGGAAATTCGTCAGAAACATTAGTAGTTCTTTCCAATGTATTATCATGCATCAAGAAAGGTATTCCATCATTGCTGATTCTAACATCTATTTCCCATCCTGCTGCATTAATATTTGAAGTATAGATTCCTGCAGCTAATGTATTTTCAGGAGCATAGTGTGCACCTCCACGATGAGCAATTATGAGAGGTTTAGGTGGAAGTTCTCCTTTTATTACATTTGTAGGCTGAAAGATTATAGGCATGATAAGAATCCATACATAGAACAAGAAGAAGAATGAAATAATTGAATACTTTTTAGCTCTAGGTTTAAATAGAGGTTCAATTGGTTTTTTAATTAAATTGATTATTTCTTGAATCAATGGATATAATAATACAATAAAACCAGCAATTAAAATTGAAAATAAAAACATTCCGTAGTATTCTAGTAGCTGTACGATTACTACAGAATCTTCCCCAAACAGAAGAATTAGGGTAATGAGTAAAGCTACAGTAATTACAAAGAATAAAACAGACAGAATTTTGTTTACAAGAGCTGGATCTACCTTATCATCTCTCTTAATGAAAGTTATATTTCTAATCAAGAAGAAAATTGAATAAATTAGTGGTAGACAAAATACAAGCATGATTATTAACGCAAAATTTGTTTCAAAACCAAGTTTATCTGATAAATAATCATTAAATTCCCAATGCATTGGTGATAGAAACAAGAACAGAGCTTCAAATACTACTAGACTCAAGAATAGAGTAAAGAAAGTAGCAATCCATTTTTTTCCTTCTTTATGCTTTAACATATGAGCCTTATTCTTTTGCAAACAATTCTATATAAACTTTAACCTCAAGAAAAAAAGAAAAAAACATTTTAAACTGAAACTAGCTCATAGTCTTTTGCAATCCATTTTTCAAGAGGAGTGTGTCCCCACATATCATCATGTATTGGAAGGTTTTGTTTTCCAGCTGATTCAAGAGCTCCCATTCCTTTTGCACAGACTTTGCATACAGAAGCTATTAGATTCAATTCCTTTAATTTCTCAAATTTGTCGTTTTTATTCTCATCATAATGAAGCACTAGTTTACATCCTTCGCTTTCGAAGACAACACCAACTTCATATCCCTTTTCATTCAAATCTAATACATTCATCATGATATGTGTAAAAATTCCTTTATTATCTGTCCAAATTACAAACAACAGTTTTTTCATTTTATCACCAAGAGTTATCTATACAGATTAGATAATATGTATATATCTGTTAGTATGAGTAAGAGAAAAAACAGAATTGATGAATCTTAATCATTTATGTTAGTTATTATCTTTTCTTTCTTTACTAATTCAATTATATTGGAAAGCAGTGTTTCATCATCAAAATCTTCAATTTTATCAACTAATTGCATAACTGTGGTCTTACCTTTACTATTGATGAAATCAACAATTTTCTTATTAATTGAAGAGAATTTTTCATAGTCATTCATTGTGTCAGGTGCTAGTTCAATAGGATAAAGCAACCAAAGATATAGTTCTTGAAATACCTTTTCATTTATTGTATCTTTGTATTCATTGAACAAATCCATTGAACCATCCCACTGTTCTGAATCATAACCAAAAATAACATCAAACCATTTTGCTAGATTAGAAACACCTTTTACGATTTCAGCATCCAATTCTGTTTCCGAGAATACATAGCTTGTATAAGCACCGCTGTAAGCACTTGTTACTACGAAACCATAATATTCTATCTTCTTAACACCAGTTGGAGCGCCTATCATTTCCATTCCTATGGAAGAAATTGCTTGTAAAACTCCAGTAATCATTGAGGAATCTAAACCAATATTCTCTTCCAAATTCATTTCATAAACTGGAAGACTTGTTTCATGGTGGACAACAAGTATTTTTCTTATCATAAACGCACTTTGGAAGAGATATCTCGCTTTTTCTTTCTTCTCAGTCATTAATCTTTGTTTTGCACTTCTTCTAGCTCTTAAGAAGAAGAAAGTTCCTGTTCCTCCTCCTATAATAGCTGTTACTGCTATTAATGCAATTAAATCACATAGAGGTATTCCTGGTCAAGGAATATCAATCGTGATTTTATCAGGTATTCTGTAATTGAATTTTGTTTCATAACCTGCTTTTGTTATATTTAGATAAATGTTTAGAGTGCCTTTTGTTGGTTCATTAATTCTGAAAGTTATTGTATAAATCCCATTTGTTTCATGTTTTTCTATTAACTCAACCTCAGGAAGATCAAAACTTACATTAAATGATGCTCCTGTGATATCTGTTGAATGATTTGTATCAATAATTTTGAAGGAAAGTGATGTTTGAGTATTGATATCTACTTCAGTTTCAATTTCTACAACATCAATTATAGTAGGAATTTCTGTCACTGTGACAGTAGTACTAGTAGATGTTGAAGTTACACCATAATCATCAACAAAACCACTTTTTGTAACAGAAATAACCAATGTATGATCACCTGTCTCTAGTTCTAACCAATCAGTGTCAAGTAATATATCAACCATATCATTTGTAGTTCTATTCAAGTAATCTGATGATGATAATGGATTTCCATCAAGGACCAAATTTATTGTATCAGGATTGATCAAATCGTTACTATAAGAGATATCTCTTAAACTAAACTGAACATGTAGATGATTGGTAAAATTAACATAGTAGTTATTCTTAACAGAATCAATATCAAATTGATGGATAATGTTTACTGAGAATTGAATTGTATGTAGTTCTAAAAATGGACCTGATGCTGTTAAATTGATTTCATATGTCCCAATCAGTGCATCAGTTATAATATCTTTATTGTATTCAGAAGCAACGAAATTGAATAATCCTGAATCTCCCCAACTAGCATCATAAAACACTGTTGCTTCGGGGATTTCAGTTCCAATGCCTGTGAAGAACGGATCACTTATATTATAATATCGAATTTTTGCAACTATCCCATGCCCATTAATTCTTGTAAGTTCAATAAGTGTGTCATTAGTCCAATTACTTTGATCTAAAGTTTCTTCCCACTCAAATTCTGCTAAAGTAGGTTTTTCGACTACAATTCTTTTTGAAAACAGTCCTACTTCTGTTCCATTTTGCCAGAAAATAAATGCAGTCCAATAACCTTCAACATCAGTGCCATAAACAGAAGGATCAATTGTTGTATTTTGTTTGAAAACACTACCATCGAAATACCCAAAACCAGAATAATTAGAAGTGTCGTTATAGATTAAATTCATTCCCAGTAATTCTGTATAGTTTTTCTGTTGAATAATATTCCCTGCACTATTGAATAAGGTGAAATTAAATGCCCCCCCACTTATTAAAGCTTCATTCACATCTGCTTCTGTAAAAATATTCGAACCTACAACACCTGTAGTATTATCACCACTTGGATCAGGAGACCAAGTTCCTAGTACATAAGTTTCTGTTTCACCTTCATCGTCTGAAAAAATAGGATTTTGAATATAATTTGGGCTATAAGTGCTTAAAACAAAATTTCCTCCAAAAACTGAATCATTAAGATAAAATTCATACCCATTACTAACTCTTTCTGAATAAAGTAAAAATGAATTGTTCAAATAGAGAGAAAAACCAATAGAATCCCAGTCATCAGGTGTTAAAATAAGAAGAGTTCTATTGAGGTTTGTATATATTGTGTTGACTTCTTCTATTATATTAAAACTAACATTCCACTGATTTGTATATTCCAAATAGCTTGAGTTTGTTGCTATAATCTCTGAAGTGCTTACATATAATCTTTGAAAGAAATATGTGTTATCATAACTTACTTGAACAGAGGTGTTGCTAGTTAGTGTATGAGATCCACTGACAATTGAACCTGTTAGTGAAGATATTGGACTACCATTATCCTCAAGTTCAACAGTAGAAGGATCAGATATTATTAAGGGAGAACCAAATTCATTCGATGGAAGCAATTTTGTTATTAATGATAAATCTACGTTTACTCCTGCACTCCAAGTTCCTCCGTTATCTCTGAAATATGTTTCTGCATCTTTAGTTCCAGTTTTCCCTCCCCAAATAAATTCACTATCATTTCCTGAATCAATTACTGTAAGATTTGCTACAACAAAATATTTACCTTTATCTAGAATAATATCCTCAAAATCGTAAAATTTCATTGTATCATCAAGAATACTATAGTTACTTTCATTAAAGGGAGAAGAAAGACAATAACTCAAAACATTTGATACATCAGTCACATTTGGAGCTGAACCTGTAGAATTTACAATGAATAAATCCAATTGATAAGTTCCAAAATCACCTATTCGATTATTATCAAAAGTCATATTAGCTCCAGTGAAAACAGCATAATCCCAAAAAACTTCAAATTCCTGTGCTAGAGCAATATCTTGATCTTTGTTTAATTCATAAGGAGCTGTACCTACTTCTTCTATTCTATAATATTCTTCTATAGTTACAATATTTGTAATGTTATACTCCAAAGAAACATCTGAATATCCAGTTGGAGTTGGAATATCTAAACTAGCTGAACGAGTCGTTGGGTTCACATATCTTATAGATCGAGCAATTGAATGTTCCGCATACATATTTTCTCTTGTTGGAAAATTATCACCATCAAGAACAATGCTAGTAATTGGTGTGTAGTCATATCCATTACCTTGGAACCTTATTTTATCGTTAAAATTACTTTGGAAAATCTCTCTGCTGGAATCCAAATTGCTAATTCCATTGAAATAATTATTTGCGAAGCTTCCTATAACAGCATAATTTATTGTTGAAAAGCAAATCAATAATAAAAGATATATTGCGAAAAATTTGTGAATTCTTTTCTTTACATTTGATGGAATTGAATCCAAGTGACAGACCCCAGTACCTTTCTTTTCTTTACTTAAAGAATTATTATTTAAAATTTTATTGTATTGAGCAATCACTTAGGATAAGAAAAGGTACAATCCTCAATTTTACATATTTGTAAATGATTGAAATTGTCTTCGTTTTAGATATCCTCTATTTACCATAGTGAAAAATGAAGTTAATACTACCTCAAGAGGTTGTTCTTTGAATTTAGTAATAAGCATGCTTAGAGTTATTTGTTTCTTTTTCTTTATATAAACAACCATCTTTGGATTTACTTCTTCTAACTTCTTCACATCACTTTCTTTCTTTGTATTTACTTCAAGTGGGAAATAAATCCATAAATACAATGAATCTGCTATTTTATCCTCTAT
>JAEOTG010000022.1 GCA_016839985.1 Candidatus Heimdallarchaeota archaeon
AATGACATTAGTATTATTCCTAGATGCTGTGGATGTCTTATGAATTTATAAGGACCAGTTTTTACCAAACCAGTTTTGTTTATCTTAGCTTTAGCTATCAGAATTACTCCCCATACAAACAAACACAATCCAACTCCAAAAATAATAATCTCAATAGCTATAAGAACAATCATTGTATCATTTGCGGAGATAACTCCCAACAACCAATCTTTCTTCCCAAGGAAAGCAAAAATCCACCAAGAGGTAAAAGCAGCTGGAAACATCCATACCATTGCAAATAAAATACCTGCTATGATGGGTGAATAGACCCATAGTAAAGATGGAATTAGTAATATTTTTTCAATAGTCTTTGAGATGTTTAAGCTTTTTTCGTTTTTCATGTGTTAAATGAGACAAAGACATTGATGTAAGTAATTGTGTATATTTTGACACATTTGCGAAAACTATTCTTCTAAGAGTGAACTAAAACTTATTTTTTCCATTTCTTCCTTTTCTTTGCATTAAGACAACAAACGAAATATTTAAACTACTTAAAATAAGGAAAGTGATACCAATGTCAGAACAAAAAAAAGTAGCTGTTGTAGCGATTGGTGGTAATTCACTCATCAAAGATAAAAATCGTAAAACAGTACAAGATCAGTATGAAGCAGCAAAAGAAACTTGTTTTCACCTTGTAGATATGATTGAACAAGGTTGGGATATTGCTATAGGTCACGGAAATGGTCCTCAGGTTGGATTTATTTTACGTCGAAGTGAAATTGCTCATAAGGTAGCAGGTATGCATGAACTTCCCTTAGATGTTTGTGGAGCAGATAGTCAAGGTGCTATTGGTTATTCTTTGCAGCAAAATATTCAAAACGAGCTTAAGAATAGGGGAATCAATAAATCAGTTGCGACTGTAGTCACCCAAGTTCGTGTAGATTCTAATGATCCTGCATTTCAATCACCTACTAAACCTATTGGCTCATTCATGGAATTAGAAGAAGCGAAACAAAGGGAAGAGGAACTTAATTGGAATGTAGTTGAAGATTCTGGTCGTGGTTGGCGACGAGTTGTTCCCTCTCCATTACCGGTAGAGATTATGGAATTGGAAGCTGTCAAAAAGCTGATCGATTCTGGAATAATTACAATTACAGTAGGCGGTGGAGGAATACCCGTTATTCAAACTGAAAAAGGATTAATAGGTACAGCAGCAGTAATAGATAAGGATTTTGCATCAGCACTTTTAGCAAGTGAAATTAAGGCAGACATGTTATTGATATCTACTGCAGTTGAAAAAGTTGCATTGAATTTTGCTAAACCAAATCAAGTGGATATAGATCAGATGACTATTACTGAAGCAAAGAAATATCTAGAAGAAGGACACTTTGGTAAAGGATCAATGGAACCAAAGATTAAAGCAATTGTTCAATTCTTAGAACAAGGTGGAAAAGAAGCGCTGATAACCAATCCTGAAAACATTAGTAGAGCTTTGAAAGGTGAAACAGGAACTAGAATTGTTCCATAAGTAATTTATCTATCTAATTTCTCAAGCAAATAAAAGAAATATAAAAAGAAATAAAGGAATTATAGAAGGAACTTTATTTCATGGATTTCTTCTTTTTTATAATTACTACAAAGCAAGCTACAATGGGAACAAATGTTAAAAAGCTTAAAATTGGTATTTTGGAAAACTCATCAATTATTATATAATTCGAATCATCTAAGAAGTAGTTTATCAAATTATTGACGAACATTTGACCATAATGTATTCCACCATTGTACACTCCATTACTTGTATATTGGTCATACATTCTCTTGTAATCAGAAAATATTACTTCACCAGCAAGGATTATGTAACTCTTTTTTCCATCGAATAGGAGTGTTTCGCATACAACTGCAGGATAGTCTCCACTTTCATCAACAGAATCTTTTGAGTATATGTCATATTCTGTGTCACTTCCGTCAATATTAGCTGCTGTAGAACTTTCACTATAAGATAGCAGAACTTCAACACCCTCAATAGTATTGTTTCTTAAGTCTACTGTACTTGAATCTTCATATCCTAAAATTGCACATGCACCATGCATTATTATACCTGCAATACAATTCTGACTAACATTTGTTCCTATAATCCCACTACTATAGTTCATTGCAGCTACTCTATAATCCATTCCATCATTATAAACAGAATCAATAATTTGAGAGCTATCCAAACGTATTTTAGATCCTAAGAATTCTAGTAAAATATTAGTATGTGTTGCATTATAACCTCCAAAATCCGCATCTCCACCAATAAATAAGGATTTATTTCCGCTCTGGAGAAAATTCATAATATTTGTCATTTCTAGAGTGCTATAGTTATCTGATGGTTGAGAAATGAAAAGTGCATCCGCAATAATTGGAAGGTCAAGATTTGTACTTTCGATATTTACAGTATTTAGAGCATCTGTTAAATTACCATCAAAATTAACAAACTCTGTATGAGTTGGAGATTTTGTTATATCTATTACAATCGTATTTCCACTAACATTTATTTCTGTGATATATGATTTATTATTGAGATTTGTAAGAAAACCAAAAGAAATTAAAAACGACACTAAAGCTATTGTCATTTTTTTTGCTATTTTTGACATAGATATGCCATTTTGTATTAATTATTTAAATATTCTCTAAAAATCAAAACTGTATTAAGATAATCATTTCAGTGTATTTTCCTCTGTAGATTTTCTTATTTTCGTGCAATTGGAAGTTCAAATCTCCACTTACCATCATATTGATGGAATGCTCCAGCAACAGCTCCAGCTGTTGGAACCAGACCTATTTCTCCTACTCCTTTTGATCCAAATCCTAAAATTTCTTCTGGCTCTTCTATGATAATTACTTCAACTTCAGGTGTATCTTTAGCTTTCACTATTTGAAGGTCTCTCATCTTTAAAGAATCAGGAATACCTCTAGTTGTAGGAAAACTTTCTGATAATGTGTGTCCGATTCCCATATGCACTCCTCCTTCAATTTGCCCAGCAACTGCCATTGGATTAATAGCTCTACCAACATCATGAGCAGCTATGATTTTCTTTAGAGTACCATTATCGTCTAAGAATGCAACTTGAACAGCATAACTAACAGCAAGGTGAGTAACAGGATTGTCAACTTGAGTGCCTGGTTTGACAGTAAAATTGGTTACAAACTCACCAAGAAATTCTTCACCTGCAAGCTCTTTCAGAGATTTTGTTTGCAAAGCTGTTGCAAGTTTCTCTGCAGCATATTTAGCTGCCATTGAGTCTAAAGCAGTAGCTCTAGAAGCAGTTGTCATTCCACACTTAGTATTCGGATAACTGATTGATTTAACTTTCATCTGTGATAGGGGAATGTTAGTTAATTCAGTAACAACTTGGGTTAGTACAGTGAACAATCCTTGACCCATTTCGGTGAATCCAGTTAAGATTTCAATCTGTTCATCATCTAATATTTTGATGAGTACTCTCCCAGTATCTTCAAGAGCATTACCAATACCAGTGTTCTTTATTCCACATGCAATACCTGTTGGAACTTTCGATTCTTTGTAAACTTTCTTAACTGCATCAAGACATTTTTGTAAACCGACAACAGTCTTTGTCATCTTTTGTCCAGTTGCAAATCTTTGACCTTCTCGGAGAATGTTTAATTCCCTTATATCATAATCGTCAATTTCGATTCCATCTGTTCTCATTTTTTCAGCGATCAAATTCAAACAAGTTTCGATTGCAAAAGCAGTTTGATTGACACCAAATCCACGCATCGCTCCACATGGAGGATTATTTGTATATACAGCTTTTGCATCAATATCAACATTTGGTACATAATATGGACCACATGAATGACCAGCAGCTCTTTCAACTACTTGTGCCCCAACTGATGCATATGCACCAGTATCAGCTATAAGTCTTAATTTAACTGCAGTGAGTTTTCCTTTTTCATCTGCACCTACTTCATAATTCATTGTCATGGGATGACGTTTGGGATGTATTCGAAGTGATTGTTCTCTAGTGAGTATAGTTTTAACTGGTTTTTTCAATAGAAAAGTTGCAATAGCAGTTTGAGCTTGACATGATAGATCCTCTTTGCCACCAAAAGCTCCTCCACTAGAAACAAGTTCAACAACAACATCTTCTTTATCGAGTCCAAGTGTTTCTGCAATCTGTCTTTGATCTTCATGAACACCTTGCCCTTGACTGTATACATGCATACCCTCTTCAGTTGAAATTGCTAGACAACTTTCAACTTCCATGAAAGCATGTTCAATACGTTGAGTCCTGAATTGATGTTTGATAACATACTTTGAATTTTCTAAAGCATGGTTGACATCTCCTCTTGTAAAGAATGTATGTCCTAGTAGGTTGCCTTTTTCATGAATTTTTTCTGAGTTAGGTAACAATGCTTTTTCAGGATTACCAACTGGTTCAAATACTTCATATGCAACTTCAATTTTATCAAGAGCTGCTCGAGCATGAAACATTGAGTCCGCTACAACCATAGCAAGAACATCACCTACATATCTGGTGATTTCTCCTTCAGCTACAAAAACAGGCCAATCAGAAAAAATGTGACCTATGAATCTTTTCCCAAGTACATCTTTTGCTGTAAATATTTTTACAACACCGTTAGATGTTTCAGCTTTTTTTACATCTATCTTGATTACTTTAGCCCTTGGATGTTCACTTAACAATAATGCACCATGAAGCATCCCCTCCACTTCCATATCTGCAATGAATGGTTTCTTCCCAAGTGCCATGTCAATTCCTTTATAACGGTGAGTGCTATCTCCTACTCCCTTTTCTTTTGGAGAATATTCTCTTGTCATTCCATACTTCTCACCAAAGAATTCAGCTCTTCGAGGAGGACCCAAAATAACAGTGTCTTTCTTTTGCCAATGCTCTTCAGCTGTTTCCATTGCATCAAGAATTCTTTGATAACCAGTACAACGACAGAGGTTACTTGAAATTGCTTTGGCTTTCTCTTCTCTAGTTGATGTGGGATGCAAATCAAGAAATCCTTTAATACGAAGCATTATACCTGGTGTGCAAAAGCCACATTGAATCGCCCCTTCCTTAACAAATGATTTGGACAGAATATCTTTTTCTGTTTCATTTAAACCTTCAATTGTTGTAACTTTTTTACCTTCAACAGAAGCTGGATCTCTTTTACAAGACATCATTGGTTTGTTATCGATAAGTACTGTACAAGCGCCACAAGAACCTTGACCTGAACAACCATCTTTACAACTCTTGATTAAACAAACTTCCCTAAGAACATCAAGAAGACTCATACCTTCTTCATACTCAGCTGTTATTTCCCTACGATTAAGAGTAAATGTTACTTCCATTGTTTCACCTTGAATGCTTCCCATTCTTCAGGAGTGTTAATATTAAGTGTAATATTATTGTCGTTAACAGATATAATTCTTGCTTTTCCTTGATTTATCTTCTTATGAATCTCATGATCAAGACGAGTGTTTAGATCACATGACAAGAGATAATTCTTGAATTCCTCAGATAATAACACTGGGTGTCCTTTTTTCCCTTGATACTGTGGTATCAATACACTAACATCAAATAAATTTAGATTAAATGCTATTTGTTTCCAAACCTCCTTGTTTGGACATGGAACATCTAGAGGGAGTATGAACACTCCTGATGAGTGAGATTCTAATACCTCATTCAATCCATATTTTATTGAGGAAAATTGACCTTCTTCAGGATTTGGATTTTCTGTTATTTTTGTTTTATTAAGTTCAAGAATCTTCTCTTGATAGAGATCTTTATCCTTTCCTAGAACAACAATAATTTCCCAAAAACCAATTTCTGCTAAGCATTCTATTTGTCTTGAAAGGAAAGGTCTTCCATAATAATCCAAAATACCTTTGGGTATACCCATTCGTTCAGAGTCTCCAGCTGCTAGAATAATAACTGGTATCATTTTGAAATCAGATTTCATATGTAAAACCTATAGCTTACATTATTTCAGAGAGATCTATGTTTCTTGCTTTAGCTTTTTGTTCAATCCATTCCTTTCGTGTTGTTGGATATTCTTCAAATTGATCTGTTTTTCTTTTAACTAGTTGAAGTGCATCTTCAAGACAGACTAATGCACATACACCACACCCAACACATCTATCATTTACTTGACAGATACCATCTATAATCTCCAAAGCATTGAATTGACACCTCTCTAAACAAGCTTCACACCCTATGCATAACTCTTCATCAACAGTCATAACATAGTTAGCTTTCGCAAAAGCATGAGGTTGCTTAAACTCAATTAAACCTCTGAGTATACCACAACAGCAAGAACAACAGTTGCATATGTAATTGATTACATCTTGTGTATTTCTTGTAGTATGAACTAAACCAACGTCTTCAGCATGTCTTAATAATCTAAGTGATTCTTCTTTTGTGATGGGTTTAGTATTTTTATCATTTTGAAAATAATTTTCTACAGGTGCAAAAACTAAGCAAACAGTTTTTGAGTAATTACATTTTTCACCAATTAATTCCTTTTGAACTTTACAAATGCAGTCTCTTACTCCCCAACTTTTTGCTCCTTCAATGGATTTTTCTACTTCTTCATAGGGATGTACCTCAATCTCAGTTTTAATGACCTTATTAACTGGTACAACTCGATGCACTGGAGGTTTTGTCCCCATCAAACCACCTAACTTTGCTTTTGTGAAATAATCTTCTATAAGTTTGGCGAATTCTTCATCCATTCGGAATAATTGTTCTTCATAAATTCCTACAACCCATTGCAAAAGTGCATATTTCCTTCCCTCTTTGGAATGATAAGCTGCTATCTGTCCTTTTGAATCCATTGTTTCTAAAAGGTCTTCAACTTCTTTCTTATCTAGATTTAACCTGCTAGCAATCTCTTCAGCTGTTTCACCTTTCATTTTTAATTTACTTGCTAATTCTGCTTCTTCTGGAGTAAAGATCCATTCGAGAACTCTAAGGTGAGTTCCATCTTCCATAGCTGGAAAAGCATTTGGTATTGTATCCAAAACTTTTGCTAGTTTCTCATATGAATTTACTGATCCTTTCAACTAAAATCACTTTTTGAATGAAGAAAAGCTAACTTAAAAGTTCTTCTCTTAAATTAGAGGTAATTTTTTATTAAAGCTATGCAATAATAATGCAATGTGTGAGTACTGCATTCAACATGGTGGTGGGAAAAAATGGTACCTGAATGCAAAGAACTATCTTCGAAATTACGAAACAACTGATCGTCGTCGAAGAGTCTTTGTTAATGACTTTGTTGAATATTTCATGGAGAAGTATGATTTATACCTAAAAACAAGCAAGAAGAATTTAGCTATGGGAGATAATGATCCCAGTTGGATTAAAAGATTAAAATATAATTTATTCTTCAAATATCAACATGCAGGTCAAGTGATACCTCAAGAAGAAGCTAAACTTGTAATAGATGTTGCTGGACAAGTTTCTTTGTTACCTTGTGTTTGTCGTTTTGCTAATTCAGGAGAAAAACATCAGCTTTGCATGCTCTTTATGCACATCCCAGATGATTTGTATGGAGCTCACAGATTTGATAGAATTAAAGAAGTTGAACAACTTACAATTGAAGAAGCTCAATACAAAGTAGATGAATTCGCGAATAAAGGTTACGTTCAAACAATATGGGCTTTCCTTACTCCACATATAGGAGCTCTTTGTAATTGCGATTATCCTTATTGTACTTCTCTTAGAGTAAGAAGAAATACTGGGATAAAACACGCTCTTCTAAAAGCGGAGTATATCGCAACGATTAATGAAAACTCAT
>JAEOTG010000129.1 GCA_016839985.1 Candidatus Heimdallarchaeota archaeon
AAAAGTTTCATTTGTGTTTAAGATCTAGAAAATGAAAAGATTCTATTGGCAATTACATCATCTTTATCAGTTTCCTTGTCAATATGTGATTAATGACGAATGGGTTTGAAGTAAATCATCAAGAATTCCGATCTCTACCACCTAAAGGAAAGATTCTGTATATGAAAAACATGGTAGATGGAATAGTTATCACTTTAAACCAAAAACAACCCAACATAGACGCTTTTATCAATCAAGTGGCTCTTTTCAAAACTTTAGTTTCTGTTTTGTATCGTTTGTCAGGTGTATACAAAAAAGAGTATTTTGATTTTCTAGTTTACAGTATAAGAAAGATGTGGTTTGCTTTAGAAAATTGTAGTTCTCAGTTTCTTCTTTATCCCGCTCTCTCTTCTTTTATTGAGCTTTTTAACAAACTCAAAGGTTTAAATCCTTATTATACTCTTCATGCAACACTTAATGAAACCATAGAATTTGGAAAACTTCCTCCTAAAGATGATATTCCTGAATTGCTTAGTAAGGAAAAGCAGAATCTAACCTTTTTGATTGATTACATGCAATTGGATTCAGTCCTACGATTAAGTTTGACAAAAGAGGAAAAGATGAATATAGTTAAATCTGCAACTAATTACACTCAGCTCTTAGTTCTTACTCTTTACAACTTTCTTGTGACTGTTCCTGTAATTCCTAAGAAGGATTTCTTATCTTGGTGCAAATTGTTTGAGGAAACAATAGAAAAAGCGAGATTAGGGCATCATCACCTAGAAGAATTAGAAGAAACTGAATATGGTTTATTGAGAATCAAAATTTCTGAATCTTCGTTATTCTCGTTGAAGGCTCAACTCCATCTCTTGAGTGCAAGATATCTCAATGAGAATGTAGAAGAATTTCTTAATCTGGCAATTATTGATAACTCTAGGGCTTTACAGCAATTGGAACCTTATAAGAATCATCCTCAATACTCTGATATTATCAGAAGTTTTTATTTTCAACAGAAATCTTTACTTTTAGAAACTCGCTTCTATCAGATAATCAATGGATTAGTTAAAAGACATTACAAAAATTCTGTCTATGTTGGAGATAGAAAGGATGAAAAACCAGAATTAACAAAATCAATAATTAAATTTGAAGTTGATGAAATACTTCGCGAAATAGAAGGCTATATCACTACTCTTATAGAACTGTCAAGAAGGGAAGATATAGGGATTTTTTTTAATTTGATTAATGTTTATTCTAAGATTACTTTTGGTTCTTTTGTTTATGATTTAGCAGATAATTTAGAGAAAATGGAAGAGCTAGTTAAGACACAAAGCATAGATATAGGCGATCCTGAACTTTCACTTTTACTTGCTCGTTATTGGTTATTCAGATGGTCTGAAAAACAAGATGATAAATTTTTAAAGCTTTCTCAGAATTACTATGAAAGATCAGCTGAAGTTTTCCAAATGCTATATAACAATAGATTTGTACCAATCTATAGTTTCTGTATACTTGCAATTTATCAACTTTATTTGAATAATTTACCAAAAGCTGATTTCTTTATAATGAAAGCTGACGATGAATTCACTGAAGCTAAATTACTTATGATATTGAATGAATCTGAACAATATTATTATGAAAGGTTTAGAGAGCAGATTGATATAATCATGAAAAATGAAGAAATAGAAAAACCTTTACGTTTTTCAAAACCCTTTAATCCTTTAGATTATAACTCCTGGTCTGTAGAAGTTAAAGACTGGAGAAAAATTCTACCATCCATGCCAGAACCTTTTCCATTCCATTTAGATCAACTCAAAATACTGGAATTTGAGTTTATTTCCCCTAATACAAAAAACAGTGATTTATGACGCATTTCGAATAAGTCACTGAACGATATGATTTATATTGGTTTATGCTCAAATGAAAATAGTATGAGTATCCAACGAAAATGGTACAGTATAAGCAACATTACTTGGATTGTGATGATTCTACTGTTAGTTGGTGCTTATTATTGGCTAAGACCTAACTATAATTTATTCTACATTGTTGCAGGAGTTTTTATGACTTTATTATTCGTAATATGGTTTTTAACTAGAAGAAACAGAATGAGAAGAGATGAAGATGTGGGTATTTTTCTTTCCATGTATCACAAAGAAGTCATAGATAATAGGGAAGAAGCTGATTTGTCAGTAGAATCAGATAATGATAATCCTCCAACAAACACAACTTTTTCGAAAAGAAAGGAAGAGACTCCAGAATCCTGATTAATCTTCAACTGTTTTTGGTTTTCCAAATCTTGGATTAAAAGTCCAAATATCATTGAGGATAAAATTTGTAATCACAGAAACAACAAAACCTATGGTTGTAGCTAAATAATCGTTCCAACCTATTATTACTGCAAAAAGATGAACAAGTCCTAAGTTAACTACAGTTCCTGAAGCTCCAACTAAGGCAAATTTCAAGATTTGAGGTAGAGTTGCGAAATCAACCATTTGTTCTTGTTTTCTAAAGGTCCATATCTTGTTTATAATATAGTTATAGATCATTACAATTACAATCCCAACTCCAGCAGCTAGGAGTATTTTTTCAACAGCCAAAAACAATACAGTAAATAACACGTATTGAACGTAAAAATGATTAAGTAAAAGCATCATTAGAAAAATGATTAATTCATTTATACCCCATCCAACTGTACTAACAACTGCAAATTTAACAAATCTCTTTTGTCTTGCCTTACTTATGAATGAAGGTTTTTTTGTGTCTTCAGAAACTTCTGTTTGCTCGTTATCACCCATCATTCTTCAGTCCTACAGAAGAAAGAACAATCAACCGTTTATTAATCATGCTGTAGGTAAATTATCCAAAAAAAGACAATAAAAAAAATTTTTAAATACTTCAACAGTTGTAAAAAATATGCGTAAAAGTGATAACATGCCAATTCACGTAAGATATTTAAGTCAAGTAATTGTTAGAATGGAATTTGAAGGAGATTATTCTGATAAAATGGGGAAGGAGCTAAAACGTTGCTTAGACGAACAAATTGAAAATGCACAAAAACCTTTATTCTATCTCATTGATATTCAGAGTTATGAACCTAAGGACGCTGAAGATATAGCAAATCTAGTTGCTGATAAGTTAGCTGAAAGAGGAAAAATAGTTCAGAATGTCGCATTTCTATTTAAAAAGAAAAAGAAGATTAAAAACAAAGATATTAAAAACAAAATCAAAACCTATGATAATGATTTTCAAGCACAATCTTGGTTAAGTGATCAAAGTCGTTTTGGTTTCTTAGATGAGATAACAATTGACACTCTAACTGAAAAGAAATAGTTATTCATAGTCTTTTACTTCAGACATTCTAGTCTTTGAAGTATTCATTTATTTTAAGGGAAAAAAATGACACGCGATTACTGTGAAATTCCTAAGAAAATCAAATCGAAATTAGAGAAACAACAATATAGAATTGCTGGTCATCATTCAGCAGTAAAAACATGTGTTTGGTTAAAACATTCCCTTAAAGGAGAAGGAGTTTGTTATAAAAGTAAATTTTACGGTATCAATTCACATCGGTGTTTACAATGTACTCCTGCAACGATATGGTGTAATTTGAAATGTGTTTTTTGTTGGAGAAGTGCTTCTTGGTATAATAAAGAAAGGATGAATTGCATGGTAGATGATCCTAGCGAAATAGTTGATGAATTAATTGATCAACAGAGAAGATTAATTGCAGGATATAAAGCTCATTTAACGGTTCCAGAAGAGAAATATGAAGAAGCATTTGAATCAAAGCATGCAGCAATCTCTTTAAGTGGAGAACCTACTTTCTATCCTCGAATTAATGAACTCATCGAAGAATTTCATTCTAGAGAAATGACAACGTTCTTAGTAACAAATGGGACAACTCCTGAAGTATTGGAAAAACTAGATCCGCTACCTACTCAATTGTATGTAACTATGATTGCTCCCACAGAAGAATCTTTTGAAAAAACTGCAAGACCAAGTGATAAGAACGCTTGGGAAAAAATTAAGGAAACCATAGATCTCCTACCCTCTCTTAAGACAAGAAAGGTTTTGCGTTTAACTTTAGTTCCAGAATACAACATGATAAAACCAGAATTATATAGAGATTGGTATCTCAAATCAGAAGCTCAATTCTTAGAAGTCAAAGGATTCATGTCAGTTGGAGATGCAAGGCAGAGGCTTCCATATGATATAATGCCTCGTTTTCCAAAAATATATGATTTTTCACTACAAATTATTGAAGATACTGACTTAAAATTGATTGACGAAAAGGAGGATTCAGCTGTAACCCTTATTGCAAAAGAGGATTATAGTTGGAGATATCTCTAAAGAAGTGATTTTGTACTGTTTTCAGCAATAAGATTATATATTTTTAGCTTCTTGTTTTCTATGCATGGTAAATATCAATAAGTTGATTAAACAACTAAGTGACGATGATCCCAAAAAGAGGGAAGAATCTATACTAGAGCTAGGAGAACTGCAAGATGAGAGGGGTGTTGAACCACTAATTAAAGTTGTAAATCAAGATACTGTTGAAAATAGAACTTATGCAATAACAGCTCTTGCAGAGATTGGAGATCATCGAGCCTTAGAAACTTTAATCTTTTGTCTAATGGATAATAATGAAGACATCAGACTAGCCTCTTCTAGAGCATTAGGAAAATTCTCTTCTCCTCAAGCAATATCAGCTCTACTTGTATCAATGAAGAAAGATCCAAATGTTACAGTTAAAAGCCGTGCAGCTCTTTCTCTTGGTTCTATTGGATCAGAATTAGCAGTTGAAGATATGTTAGAAGAAACAAAACTAGAACATCCTGCATCTCTGCTTTATTCAATTGAATCAGCTTTGAAACTTATAGCGAAGAATAATGGGTATGCTTCAATAGAAGAACTAGTTAGAGCGGTTATTCAAAAGAAATCAAAACATGAGGGAGAAATATCAGATCAAATTGCAGAGAAAGAAGAATTACTAAGGTATCCAAACCTCTGGCCCTACATACGTAAATACGTCTTTCAACAACTTGAAGGCATTCAAACTATTCTTAGTATTGAATCAAGTGAACAGATTGCAGAGAAAAAAATAGCTGAAATTCTAGGAGAAAAATTCTATAAATTCGTTGATTTCTTAGCAAGAAAAATGAACACCTATTTTTCGGATTATCAACAGGATTTACTCTGGCAAATGTGTTGGGACACAAGCAAACCAATTAGAACAGAAATCTTCATGATGATAAGAGATCATAAGAGAGAAGTAGACGAGATTGATAGATACAAAATCTGGTTAGACAAAATAGAAGCAGAAAAAGAAGCTAGAGAAGAGATTTATGGCGAACCATTTATGGAGAAACCTGTTCCAATAAAAAGAGAAGAAGTGGAAGATATATCAGCTGCAGACCTAGCAAGATCAATTTCAAGTGATATCGAAGACATCATGAAAAAGTACTCTAAGTGGAAAGATGGTGTTGAAGAAGAGGATGAATTTGACAAATTTGGTATCGAAACAAAATGATATTATTTTAACTTTTCATTTATTTTAAAATACATATAACTTATTAATATTCCTCTTTAATATAATCTAATCGCATAAACAGTGAACTTCTAGCTAATCTATTGTTTTTTTAACAGTTTGATATCACTTTAAAAAAAATGACAAATCATTTATTGATTCGTTTAATTAAATAATTTTTCTTAAGACGTGATTTTTCTAAAATTGTATCATCGTGGTATTACACAACTAGATTTTTTTTGACCTCCGACAAAAAATATATATGTGATGGATTAATACTTTTTATTTGTCTAAGCAGTGGGGCTCAAAATGAAAAAAAGGCTAATAACATTCAAAGTTACTGATCAAATGATACAGTGGCTTATAGAAATGGAAACATCGGGGAATTATGGGTCGAGGTCAGAGTTAGTTAGAGATGCTCTAGCGGAATTTTTAGCAAAAGAATATTATAATGGTGATATACCTTTTAATGCTAGAATAAAGGAAAAAGAACAGCTAAACAGAATGTGAAATAGGAAGTTTCCGTTCAACAAATCATTTAATCAAAACTTCTTTATTTTAAACATGTAATTCATATAAGTAAATAGTCTTACATCTTTTTCTTCTGAAAAATTTCAAAATTAGTTTTAGAAGGTTAAAATGAATTTGGTCAAGCTTAAGCTTCTTATTTAAATAAGCTCTAGTTTGCAAAATATTGAAAACCTCAGAATCTTGTTCAAAATTTAGGGTAAATCAATTGGTTTGAGTATTTTTTTAGGTTGAAGGAGAAATATTTTTTCAATTTGACCAATGTAACTTTGCATTTTCCTGAATATATCTTTTAGTTTCATCTGGAATGTTATAAAAGTCAAATATTATTTCATCCACTAAGTGTCGTAATTTCTTTATGTCACTCTTATTTTTTGTTGAATTCATCCATTGACTTACAGCTGTTTCTATTTTTCTTTTTTCTTCATTTCCTAAATTTGCATAAGGTAATTCTCTTACCAAATTAGAAGTTATATCTCTCTGAATATAGCTTTCCATCAGGAACTGAACTAAAGTCGAAGAAAGGTAACCAAAAATGACAAGAAGAGTACTCTTATCTGATGTATATATAATATCGAATATATCATTAACATAATAATCCTCAGAAAGATCTAATCCTATTAGCCACTGCTTTCCTCTATTTCTTCTAATTATCTTATCTCTTTCAAAAATACTTTCAGAACCAGGAGCACCAAGTAATTCCTTATCATATACAAATTGCTCTCCACCATAAAAAACTTGGAAATTTCCAACTCCTTCTCTTCTAGTACCACTAGAACTATTATGACGAATGAGTTTCTTAACCTTTATCTTATCAAAATCTTTCAAATTCTTATTATAATAAAATTCCTGATACATCCTGCTCAAAGTTAATCCTCTTCTTATCTCACAAAAATTCTTCAAAGGCTCTGATTTTTCAAAGACATTGTCTAAATTGTGATAAACACTTCCTGGTATAAAGGGAATTCTGAACAAAGGAAATTTTATGCTTTTGAAATCCACTTCTATTTTTTCATTAGATTTCTCATCATGAATTTGAAAGAATTCTCTCTTCTGTTCTTTATCCCAGAAAATTAATCCATATTCATTAATTACATCTTCGAATCTTGTTGAAGTTGAAAGTATTATTTCTGAAAGTGATTTATCTTTAACGATTTT
>JAEOTG010000130.1 GCA_016839985.1 Candidatus Heimdallarchaeota archaeon
CCATAGTATTGACTATACCAATGCAAATCTTGCATTAATCCTAATGTATCATTAGGAACATCTACACCTAGATATTCTTTGTATTTCTCATTCCATACTTGTGGCAATTCTTTAGTTTCTATTTTTCCAGCAAACCAATCTCTTTCTATTTCAAAACGAATTATGATATGCATGATATAGGTAACTTCATCAGCTTGAATTCTGATAAAACTAGGATTCACAGAATTTAGGGAGAAATAAAAGTCATCTATAGATATATCATTGAAAATACCATTTGTATCTTTTTGAAATAGAGGATAGTAATAAATCCAAAATTCCTTTGAACTCGCAATATTATTCTCCAAGAATCTTGATTGAGATTCACCAAAACTTGGTGAGGACATACTATAAATAGGTTGGTTAAACCATGACTCTTTTCCTTGTAAACTATGAATTGCATGACCACACTCATGAGCACATGCAAGAAAAGCAGCTAGAACATTATCCTCATGATATTTGACTGTGACTCTAACATCTTTAAAACCACCACCAATTGTGATAGGGTGTTCAACTTCAGCAATATTACCTACAGCGTTTTCTGAATGGAAATCATATTCAAGAAACCTTGCTAGATTTTCTACCATTTGAACTTGAGTTGAACGAGGTATAGTCCTGCTTAGAAATGATCTGTCTGGTTTTACTTCAGATTCTTCGCAATTTCTGATAAATGGAACTAAAAACGATTTCATTTCATCAAAAAGTTTAGTGAGATTCTTAACACCAAAACCTTTATCCCTGCTATCTATTAAGGCATCAAAGCGATCACTCATATTTTTTGATTCAGCCAAGAGAGAAGTAGATTCCATATTAAGAGTAAACAATTTCTCTAAATCAGGAAAAACCATCTGAAAATCAGATTTTGCTTTGGCTTTTTTCCATATTTCTAAAGTTTTGTTTGATTGAGCTGCAAGTTTCCCTACTAATTCTGATGGGAGTATTGTCCTATCATCAAAGATTCTTCTAAGTAGCTCAACATTTCTTTTCTCTAAATCGTTAAGAGATGTGTCTTTTTCACATTTTTCTAGTAAAGTTCCTACTTCAGGATGAGTTATTAAACTATGGACTTTTTGACTTATGTATTGAAACTGTTTTGCCCTGTGTCCTACTGCTGCAGGGGGCATAAAGGTGTTCATGTCCCAGTAGAGAACACCACTTATTGAGTTTAATAGTCTTATTTCTTGATATTTCTCTAATAATGTTTCATAAGAGTTTTTCATCTAACTTCATTCTCAGAAAACAAATATCCTTCAAAAATTTTATCCAAAAGAAAGGAAAAAAAGAGTGAAACCAATCATTTGGTTCCAAGATAATTTGCATTATTACCTAAAAGCTCTTCAATACGAAGTAGTTGATTGTATTTTGCAGTACGTTCTCCTCTTGCAGGAGCACCAGTTTTTATTCTCTCAGCACCTAAAGCTACTGCTAAATCAGCAATGAATGTGTCTTCTGTTTCTCCAGACCTATGTGAGATATTAATTCCCCACCCATTGCTTTTTGCAAGTTCAGCAGCTTGAATTGCTTCAGTTAAAGTGCCAATTTGATTTACTTTTAAAAGCAGGTAATTTGCAGATTTTTTATCTATAGCCATCTGAATTCTTTTTGGATTTGTAACAGTTAAATCATCAGCTACTATCGAAGCATTGGGTAACTTAGCTAGAAGTTTGGCAAAAGAATCGAAATCATTCTCATCAAAGGGATCTTCGAGAGAGATTATAGGGTACTTCTCTACTAAATCAACATAGTAATCTACTAATTCATCACCAGACAATTTCTTACCATCTACTTCATAGAGACCATTTTCATAGAATTCTGAAGCTGCTGAATCTAAACCTATAGATATCTCAACACCTGGTTTATAACCAGCATCTTTGATTGAATCAACAAGCATTTGTAATGCTTCAGGGGCGGTATCTACTGGACTTCCAAAACCACCTTCATCTCCTAGGTTTATTGCTGAGGGTCCAAATTTCTTAAGATTGTTTCTAAGAACTTGATAAACTTCACAAGATGCTCTAAAACAATTATTATATTTTGAAAAGCCATGTGGAATTAACATAAATTCTTGAATTTTTAGATTCCCTCCAGCATGTTTACCACCATTTATAACATTAAACATAGGAACTGGTAAAGTGTTAGCATCTCTATTAAGATAGGCATAAACAGGAAGTTTTAGACTATTGGCAGCTGCATTGCAAACAGCAAGTGAGACACCCAACATAGCGTTAGCTCCTAGTTTGGATTTATTCTCTGTGCCATCTAATTCAAGCATAAGTTTGTCAATAGAAGCTTGATCTGTTACTTCATGACCTATAATCTTTGGTGTTATCAATTGCTTAATGTTTTCAACTGCTTTTAATACACCTTTTCCGAGAAATCTTTCATCTTTATCACGAAGTTCTAAAGCTTCATGTTCCCCTGTACTAGCACCAGAAGGGACCATACCTCTACCAAAAGATCCATCATCACAATAAACGTCTACCTCTATTGTAGGATTTCCTCTTGAATCTATTATTTCACGTGGAATAACTTTTGTAATCTTTGCCATGATAATCAAGGAACAAGATAATATCCTCTTATTAAGGATTTTTCAATGAATATTAAGCGAAATGCTGGAAACCTTTAACTGATAATTGATATTTACTAAATCTGTTATCACTTATTTTTATTCCCTTATTACTTGTTGAGAACTCACCAATTTGATAAATAGTTAAGCCAAGATTTGTTGCTGTTTTTTCTAATGAATCTTTATCAGTTGGGGCAACTGCAAAAACTAATTCAAATTCTTCTCCACCATTAAAAACTAGTTCTAAAGGATTCAAATCACTATCTTCAACAAATTCCAATACAAGAGGATGGATTGGAACCGATGAAACATTTATACCAATGTCATTAATAGAGGACAAATCAGATAAAGTATAAGATAGACCATCAGACGAATCCATACAAATTTTTATGTTCATTTTATCAAATAGATTAAGGTATTCTTTTCTAGCAATTGGGTTATAGACTGAGTCTAAAGCTTTTTCCCTTAAAGAATCTTCTGCTTCTAACTCTTCAAGTAAAATTTTAAAACCTATTGAGGTTAATCCAAATAATCCTGTAGTGTATATTAAATCTCCTTCTTGCACTCCTTTTCTAGAAATGATTTCACTCTTTTCACATATGCCAAAGGACGTTGCATCAACGATAATTTCGGATGATTCATTAGTGTCTCCCCCAAGTAATTTACATCCATAAACAATACATTGTTCTTTTGCTCCTTCAATTATTGCTTTTGCATCTGAAATAGAAAGATTTGAAGGAAAGCCTACACTAAGTAAACAACCTAAAGGCTTTGCTCCTTTAGCTATAAGATCACTAACTGACATAGTGATAGCTTTCATTCCTATTTTCTTGAATGACATTCCAGGAAGAACATCTGTTTGTTGAACTAACATATCAGAGTTAATAACAAGAAGTTTCTCGGAAGGGAGAACAATAGCAGAAGCATCATCGTTAAAATCTAAAATTGATGTATCAACTAAGTTGGATATCAAAGATAAGAACTTTCTTTCTCCTACCTCCCCTAATGTCTTTTCAGCATCTTTCATTATGTTTATTCCTCAAAAATCTATTAGTATATCTACTTACTAAAGATATCGAAAGTTAATAATGGGAATTTTTGTTATCCAAACAAGCCTATGAAGTAGAAGAAATAAACAAACAAAGCAACGGGTATAGTTATAGACGCAAATGCATTAACCCAGGCCATTTTTCCAACTATTCTTAAGGCAATTGAGGAGTATATTATTACAACTACCCAGAGTATAATCATTAAAATCTTGAATACCAACATTGGTGCAGAATTATACAGGTTTTCAACAAAGATCCTGAAAGTAGCAAAATCAGCTGCTTCAGGAGCACCAACATTTCCAGATGGCCCCATAAGCGTAAAAAACATTCCAAGAAACTCGCCTACTGCTATAGGAGCAATTGAATAACCGATAATAGTACGATATTGTTTTGTTGTTGCTTCAGATCCTAGCATAGCTGCAAATTTAGCCATTATCCAAGTTCCTATTGAGAACAATAATTTGTACATAATCCATATTACGAATGGTATTAATAACAAACTTACGAAAAAGAAAATTAGATTCAAAGAAATTTCCATACTCCATGCTTCTGGATCGGTGGCATTACCAATTATGAGAGCAGAATAGGTAATACCTGCTTTGACCATTACAAAATAAAAACGGAGTGACAGAAATAGAGAAAAAAGTAGCAATATGATATTTGCTCCCTTTGTTTCGGTAGCAACTCCTAGTTCTTCACTGGTTTTGAAGGGTCTTCTAAAGAAGAAAAATAACCTAATAAAAACTTCTTTTAGTGAGGGTCTAAAAGCGAATTTTTTAAGTTCATATTCTAGTAATCCAAAACCACAGAATGGACATACTGAGTATTCTAATGGTACAGATTCAGTACAGCTAGGACATTTCTGCGTGTTCTCACTCATACTACTCATTTCTTAATATTGGTTATTATTTAATATCTGTTGTGGCTAGTAAATGAAAACCTTTTCGTTAATTGTAATTGGAAAATAACGAAAAAAAATGTCTCTATTTTCTGTCCATGTACTTCTTTCGAAACAGAAGAATTACAGGGAGGAGAGCAATAGATATAATGGTCAAACTAAAACCAAATCCGGTAGTCTGTATAATGGAATTTATTTCTAAGTTAGTTGAGACTAAAGTTATATTCAATTCATAAAATCCATATGAAGTAAAAGCCTTGAGAAGTACTCCTGTATCTGAATGATAATGAAATGAAGAATTTTGACCATTGTAATCTTGTGTATTAAAAACCTTAACCTCATATAAATTCAGAACCCCATTAAGTGTGTGTTCAAAATTAGATAGATTGTTTATAGTTGTATTTGTTCCTTGTACCTGCAATTCAATATTATCCCAATCCGATTCATTAGCAAAAAAACCACCATTCCATGGGTATATGCTCAAACCCAAACCAAATGCTACATCGATGTTTCTTACATTGTAGAATTCAGTGTTATTTACAATGTTTCCAAGAAATAATGTACCATTGATTTCGTAAAGACTAACTGAAGTTACATTAAATATAATCAGATCTTCAGGTTCCACTGACCAATTTCCAAAATAGTGACTTGGAGGCCAGTTTCCAAAAAACATATTTTCAGTATCACTGGAAGCTAAAACCTGGTATTTGAACCAATCTTCGTTATCTAAACTAAGCTTCTGAGGGAAACCATTTGATGTGAGTAATATGGAATAAAATGAGATTAAAATCACAATTACCATTACTAAAATCATTCTCGATATATTTCTCATCTTATCTACACCGGTGTCTTTTTTGGATAAATTACTAAGACATTTCTAGAGTATGGGTGGCGGACCAGGCAGGATTTGAACCTGCGACCTCCGACTGTCTTCAGTAAACTTCCGAAGGCCGGTGCCTTATCCATACTAGACTACTGGTCCTTTTTGTTTCTTTCATCTCTTCGCTTTTTATTCTTTCTGTTAACTGTTATGTGTACATGAAAAACAAATCTTACTAAAATAAAACAAAAAACTATCTTGGTAGTCCGTTTTCTATCCAAGATCTTATTAATCTCTCAAATTCTTTCTTTTTCTTTAGTGATTGTGTTTGATAAGCATAAATTTGAGACATTGCTAAACCACCCAATTCGATATAAGCTTCATCCATGTCACAAATTGCAGCTATTCTAGCTTTCCAATTTTCATCAGTATCTGCTTGTTGAGCATAAGAAATGAATAATTTTAGAATCTTTTCAATCTTTGCTGAAACTTGCTTGTCGTCTGCTGCGGGTTTTGTTACATCAACTTTCTTAGCTTTAGCTTTTGGCTTGGGTTTATGTTCTATAGGAGTTTTTGGCTCTGAAGCAGGAACAGGTACTGGTTCAGGTTCGGGTTCTATCACCTTTTCTTCTACTTCTGCTGGTTCCTCAAATATTTTTTCTTTAATTACAGGACGGGAAGAAACATCGGGTTTCTCTTCTACTTTAGGTGATTCTGGAGGTGGCATAGATTCACGCTTGGGGGTAACCGGTTTAGATTCAATTGGTCTCGAACCAACTGATTCTGTTGGTGGAGCAGACTCTGGTACCTTTGATGGTGTTACAAATTTTATTTGATCTGGTGAAATTGTTTCTGTTACAATTTTTCCTCCCTCTGCTGGTGGGGGAGTTGATACAGGAGTGCTTATTGGTGCTGCTATTTCCTTAGGTGTCGTGAAAACAACATCTCTTGGAAACTGTTTTGCTTCAATTACTGAATTTAAGCTTTTTTCAAGATTATGAACTAATGATCTCAAAGAGGGATTTTCTGAACCAAGTTTTAATATGTTGTCCTTAAGGGTTTGACATCCTGCAGTCATTACACTAACTTTTCTCTTTAATTCTTGATTCTCAACTTCTAATTGTTCTTCTCCCTTCTCTGCTTCAGTTTCTATAGTTTCTATAGAATCCATAAGAGCGTGCATTTGCATTTTAAGTTCTTCGCGTTCTGCGTTAAACAAATCTTGCTCCAATCTTGTCTCTTCAATTTCTTTATCAAGCTCGTTTTTTTCCTTTTGTAAATCTTCTACAACTTTAGAAAGATGATCCAATTCCGAAGTTAATTCTTGAACTTTATCATCAGATTGAGCTTGTTCCATTTTTTCCTGCAACTTCTCAAAAAGCTTTATTCTTCTCATTGCTAATTGCGGAGAGATGTCTTCTTTCTTCATGAAATTTAGAATATATTCTAAATCATGAGGTTGAAGATTGTGCATTTTAAGTAATTCATCTATTGAAATATGACCTTCTGTCATAACCCTCAAAAAAAATAGAGAGTTTTGGTTTAATAAAGTTTAGTTTAAGTGAAATGAAAAAGAAAAGGTTTTTTTAATACGATTACCATATTTCGAGCTAGGTGTAACTATTGGTAGAACTAAGAGGATTGATGATAAACAGGCTAGTAGTTTTACTACAAGTATTTATTTTTCCAGCTTATTTCTATTTATGGGCGTTTTTTGGACCTTATCCTGAAGATCTTGTAAATTTCTTTTTCTGGAGAGAATCTGGAACTAGTGCATTTGGGGAAACCGGGGATTTTATTATTCTGAAAATTGTTGCACCTCTTATTTTTGCTCTTCCTTTTACATTGGCTTCTTTAGTGAGAGCAACTAAAGTAGCAAATTCATATGAACTCATGTGGAGAGCTTTAGGAAAGGTA
>JAEOTG010000131.1 GCA_016839985.1 Candidatus Heimdallarchaeota archaeon
ACACGGGTTTGGTGATGTTACTTATGATAGAACATCTTTTCATGATAGAATTGAAGGTAAGGAATTTATCGGAACAGCTACTGCTTTATGGGGGATTACTGCAGGAGTGTATTTAGCACTTGTTGGACCACAAGGAATGCAAGAATTAGGAAAATTAATCGTTCAAAAGTCCCAATATGCTATGAAGAAACTCTCAGAAATTGATGGTTTAAGTATTCCATTTTATGAAACATCTCACTTCAAAGAGTTTGTTGTAGACTTTAGCAATTCTAGTAAAACAGTAAAAGAAGTAAACAAATCTTTACTCAAAAAAGACATTTTTGGCGGTAAAGATATCTCTAGTGAATTTCCTGAATTGGGAAACTGTGCAGTTTATTGTGTCACTGAAATTCATACCAAAGAGGACATAGATAGACTTATTCATTCTGTTGACGAATATCTAAACAAGGAGGGGATAAGATGAGCAGGGAAATCAAAGTAAGAAATTTCCATCAAGCTAAATGGGATGAACCAGTGATTTTTGAATTAAGCAGCAGAGGAGAACGAGGGATTCTATTTCCTGAGATTGAGAAAGAGATAGAAGCATTCATTGGTGATGGAATTTCCAATTTACCCGAAAATATGGTAAGAAAACAACCTCCTAATCTTCCAGAACTTTCTCAAATGCAGGTTTTGAAGCATTATCTACGATTATCACAACAAACTCTAGGAGCTGATTTGAATGTTGATATTGGACAAGGAACATGTACAATGAAATATAGCCCTAAAATAAATGAAAAATTTGCTACATCTCCGAAGCTTACTGAACTTCATCCATCACAAGATGAAACGACCGTCCAAGGAGTTCTAGAGATAATCTACAAACTAGATCTATTTCTTAGAGAGATATCAGGTCTAGATAAATTTACTTTCCAACCAGGAGGAGGAAGTCAAGCAATATTTGCAATGGCTTCCATTATTCATGCACATCATGAATCTAATGGTGAAACAGAGAAGCGTGATGAAATAATTTCGACAATGTTTTCTCATCCTTCAGATGCAGCAGCACCTAATGTCAAAGGGTATAGAGTTATCAATATTTATCCCAATGAAGACGGATTACCTGATGTAGAAGCTCTTAAGAAAGCAGTTTCTGATCGCACAGCTGGATTATTAATTACTAATCCAGAAGACACAGGAATTTTTAATCCTAAAATAAAAGAATTCACAAGAATTGTTCACGAGGTAGGAGGGGTTTGTGGTTATGATCAGGCTAATGCTAATGGCATTCTAGGTATTACTAGAGCAAAAGAAGCTGATTTCGATCTTTGCTTTTTTAATCTTCACAAAACTTTCTCGTCTCCTCACGGTTGTGGAGGTCCTGCAACTGGAGCGCTTGGTGTAACTAAAGAATTCATACAATATCTACCTATTCCTCTTGTGGAATTTGATGAAACAAAATATTATTTCAACTATGATATCCCTAAAAGCATAGGAAAAGTTAGAGCATTCTATGGGGTAGTTCCTGCTATTTTGAGGGCATACTCTTGGATTATGAGTTTAGGCAAGGATGGATTAAAAGAAGCATCTCAAATTGCTGTACTCAACAATAATTACCTCTTGAAGAAAGTATTAGAAATTCGTGGAGCAAGTGCACCTTACGCAAAAGGAAGACATCGAATTGAACAAGTTCGTTTTAGTTGGGATGAGCTTTACAAGGAAACAGGTGTTACAACAGAAGACATTACTTGTCGTATGGTTGATTTTGGTTTTCATTTGTGGTCTAGCCACCACCCATTCATTGTCCCTCAACCTTTTACTCTTGAACCCACTGAATCCTATTCTAAAACTGAACTAGATGAATATATTGCTGGATTAAAAAAAGTTGTTGAAGAAGCATATGAAAATCCAGAAACGGTTAAGAATGCTCCTCATAGAAGTGTTGTACACAAAATTGAAACAGATTCATTAGATGACCCATCAAAATGGGCTATTACTTGGAGAGCTTATTTGAAAAAGAAATAGAGGTATGAATTGCTTGAAGTTGGTTTGAGATGAAGAAAATAGGTTTAATAGTAAATCCAATAGCCGGTATGGGAGGTAAAGTTGGGCTTAAAGGAACTGATGGATTAGCTATTTTGCATAAAGCAAGAAGTTTAGGTGCAAGACCTATATCACCGAAACGCACTATTGAAGCATTGGAAAGACTTGTTTCTCTTAAAAATGAGATTGAAATAATAACTTATCCTGGTGAAATGGGCGAAAACGTAACTAAGCACTGTGGATTTAATCCAAAGGTTGTTGGAACTATAATAGAAGGGAAAACCACTGCCCATGACACTCAACAAGCATGTAAAGATTTTCTCAACCATAAAATTGATTTTTTACTTTTTGCTGGAGGTGATGGAACAGCAAGAGACATCTACAAAGCTGTGGGGAATAAAGTAGTTGTACTTGGTATTCCAACTGGTGTCAAAATACATTCAGCTGTATATGCTTGCAACCCAATAAGAGCAGGAGATTTGGCTGCATTGTATCTACAAGGAAGGACAAAAGAGCTAAAAGAGGTAGAAGTTATGGATATTGATGAAGAAGCATTCAGAAATGGGTTCGTATCTGCAAAACTATATGGTTACTTAAAAATCCCTTTTAAAAGAGAATATATTCAAGGATCGAAAACAGGCAGTTCAACAACTGAAAAGTATTCTCAAGAAGCAATAGCTCAAGAAATTATCGAAAATATGGATGACGATCTCTTCTATATCATTGGACCTGGTACAACAACTAGAACAATTATGGAAAGATTAGAACTGGATAATACGTTGTTAGGAGTAGACCTCGTTTTTAGAAAAAAACTCATCAAAAAAGACCTAAATGAAGAAGAACTTCTTGAGCATATAGGAGAGAAGAAAGCCAAAATTATTGTTACCCCTATAGGTGGTCAAGGATTTTTATTTGGAAGAGGTAATCAACAATTGAGTCCAGATGTAATTAAGAAAATTGGTGAAAATAATATCATAGTTGTAGCTACTAAGCAGAAAATTAATTCCCTAAATGGAAAGCCGTTCTTAGTTGATTCAGGAGATAATCAGTTAGATTTAGCATTAAGTGGTTATATTATTGTAACTACTGGATATCGTGAAAGCGTTGTTTATAGAATATCCTTATAGAAAATATAAAATACGCTGTTTTTTGAAATTAGACGCTTCTAGAAGTAAAAAACCCCTTCTCTCCTGTCTTTTATGATTTTATGAGTTTAAATATTAATCTCTTCTTAATATATTAGGATGTCCCGCTACGCTACGCTTCTACTCTTGCTAAAGCATATGGGATACGTTAATGGGAGAGTGCAGTTTCAAAAACTTGTCTTTTTACTAGAAAA